>CAZGTJ010000041.1:0-7547 GCA_964528545.1 uncultured Methanosarcinales archaeon | reverse complement strand
AATAAAAGAGTTGCAGCAAATCCAAAAATTGAAGTTGTTACAAATGTAAATGTCAAACAAATAAATGGGGATAAAATTGTTAAATCAGTTATATTGGATAAACCTGTCAAAGAAAACATATCGCTTACCTTGGATGCCGTCTTTGTTGCAATTGGACATGTGGCGCTTTCACAACTTGCAAAAGACATTGGTGTGGATACAAATAAAAAAGGAGAAATCATAATAAACAGAGAATCCAAGACAAATATCTCTGGATTCTTTGCAGCCGGTGATGTGTGCGATACTGTGTTTAAGCAAGCTATTGTAGGTGTTGCAGAAGGGGTTTCAGCAGTTTATTCCGCATACACTTACGTTAATGAGAATGAGTTTATCTGTCCAATTGGAAACGAGGATTTGATAAAAATCAGGTAACTTTATCTTTTTTTCTTAATTTCGACCAAAGGATCCTTTTTTAGCAGCTGGGCATAATAAACTAGATTTCTTGACATATTCTTCGCCATCATATTAACTGCCTTGCTCCTATTGATTTTTATAATATCCTTTTCGTGATTTTTCCCAATTTCCCCAACCCAGTAAATTGCGCATTGGGGCGGTAAAGTAAAGTTCATGAATGTCAAAACCTCCATGACAGAGCCTGTAATTTGCTGAGCCCCATCCTCGCTTCCTGTAATTACAATTCCCGCGACCTTATTTAATAATGCATTTCTACCCTGGGGGACAATTCCTTCATCAAACGCATCCATTCTTTCCAAAATCCTTTGCAGTAAGCTGGACCGTTGGCCCCACCAAATTGGAGTTGCAAAAAGTATTATATCTGAATTTATCATTTTATCAACTATCTTGGGCCAATAATCTCCCTTACCTTCTTTATATTTAAGTCCAACAGGAATATTTCTATCAGACAATCTTATTATATCGCTTTTTATTCTACAGTGCTTTTTCATATTATCAATTACAATCTTTGAGAGCACTTCTGTGTTTGACAGTTCTCTCCTATGCTTTAGCGATCCATTCAGAACAAGGACTTTTAGCTCTACATCCGGCAATGGCATTTTACAGTCAAAAGCAGGTTTTGGCTTATACATGGCATTAGTAAGAGGGAAATTAGTATTAAAATCTTTCCTGGCAAACTCAAATATCTACCGAGTGTTTAGTGATTTCCAGATTACAACTATGATATTTTCTGCACCAATCTTCGCATCTTTTAGCGGTGTTTCTATCTTTGTATGCAAAATTGCATTCTTGGCAAATATAATATTCATTCTTATTTTTGCTGATTGCTTTTACCATTTTCAAATTTTGTAAAGCTCCGTATCAGGATGGAACGCAGCCCACGCAAACCAGAATAAAGTATCAATAACAATCTGCTCTCCTGATTCTTTAAAAGCTTTTGCTGATTTCAGATTCTTGTCAAATTCAATAATGATTTTCTCTCCATTAATTGTGTCAACTATTTTTAATTTATTTTCCAAATCAGATTTCTTATAAGCCTTGTATTTGCCGTTGATCTCAATTCCATACACGATTTCATAGTCACCTAATCTTGTATCCTTGTTCTGTGTTGGAAACTGTAAATTGATGTCAGTAAAATCTCCCTTTCTGCCATAAGGGTTGCTTCCGTCATAGTTTCTTGAAAATTCAGTATCTTTGGAGAGCACCAAAGTATCGGGATGAACTTGTTTCCAATCGCCCCATTTTACCGTATCTGTCGGGATTTTCCTAATAGTTTTTCCAGTTGAAGGCCCTACAACAGCCATTCCTAATGTTTGTGGCCAGTAAGACTCGGTTTTTCTATCGTACATTACAAGCTCTGAATTGTATAATTTGCCGGAAACGCCGAATTCAACAGGCTGGTCATCTATCTCTCTTATAAACCCAATCCCTGTAAAACAAAGAGGGCAATATGTTACTAATATGGGGTCATTTTGTATAAAGTCATTTACAATTTCATGATGAACAAGAATTCTAAAGGGGTAAAACCTTGCTTGGTTTTTGTGTTCAATTCCAAGCCCAAGCTCATCGTCAGTTAGCCAGTTTGATTCTTTAGCTGAAATAAACTTTGGGTTGTCAATTGAAGGGATTCCATCTTTTCCCGGGCCTCCTGACATGAATTTATCTGGGTGGATTATATATTTTGTTCCATCAGATAGAGTTTTGATTTCTTCATTTGCTGAATTTATTGATGCGTCTCTTTTCAAATCCATTTTGGAGATTTTTTCGTTTATTTCCTCGCTTGTCAAAGCGCCGAATTTCTTATCGGTAATTTTTCCATCTTTGTCAATAAAATAAGTGACTGGTTGAGTAAAAACATTGTATATCTCCTTAACTTGAGCATTCGGATCAAGAAGAATTGGAAAAGTTATGACATGTTTCTTTGCAAATGCCTCTGCATTTTGCTTGCTTTCCTGCAAATTGACTCCTATAACAACTAATCTATCTTTATTTTCACTGTAAATTCTTTGGAATTCAGGCATTTCCTCCCTGCAGGGAGGGCACCATGAAGCCCAAAAGTTCAAAATAACGCTTTTGCCTTTGTAGTCGCTTAACTTCACTTTTTCTCCTTCTAGATTTTCAAGCTCGAAATCAGGAGCTGTTTTTCCTATAGAAATTCCCACATTTTGACCATTGGTCCTTGGAGTACTTTGATTTGGTTTACCTAACTCAATAATTGCAATTACAATGATAATTATTGCTAAAATACCAATTGATATGTAGTGTTTCTTTTGAAGTTTCATTTTCAGCAAAGTATTTATTTGTTAAATAGGTTCTGCATTGGAGCAAAGTTTGAAATCAGGCTTAAAGTGTTTGTAAAAACCATGATTCCTAATATTATGAGCAGTATTCCAAAAACATAATTTACATAATACAAAGATTTTGCATGCCTGTTGATGAAATCCTGCATTCTTGACACAAACAATCCTGTTATCAAGAATGGCAAAGTCAATCCTAAGGAATATGATGCGAGCAAGTAAAATGCATTCTTTGCTGAAACGGCTGCTAAAGTTAAGATGCTTGCAAGCACCGCTCCAATGCAAGGAGTCCAACCAGCTGCAAAAGCTAGACCAAACATAAATGATGTTACATATGTAATCCTAGTCTTCTTTACCTTGAATTTGTGCTCCCTTTCGAGAAATGGAAGGCTAATAACTTTCATCAATACTAAGCCAAATAAAATAATGATAATTCCCCCAATCCTTCCAAGCCAAGTTCGTATGCTAAAAGCAACATCGGCAAATATTCCATTTATCAAAACTCCAAGGATTGAAAATACGATCGTAAATCCTAGCACAAAAAATATTGTGTTTAAAAATACAATTAGCTTATTTTTTGCGCTGTCAGCTTCTGATGTGCTTACCCCGGATAAATAAGATAAAAACCCAGGTATCAATGGAAGCACGCAAGGTGATAAAAATGACACAAGCCCAGCGATAAACGCAATGATTAGAGTTATTTCTGCCATTTTTTACCTCTTATAAAAATAAAAAATAAGGAAGCTTAGGGCTTCCAGACTGGAATGTTCATTTTGGAGACAACATTTTCGTTAAATAGCTGCACAGGATATGATTTTAGCTCTGTTCCTTTTTCCGAGCCTTCTACAGCAAGCCCTGGCCCTTGTGCCCATACGGAGTTTGTCTGCTCATCCCTAAAATGAAGATTCTCAATTTCTGTTCCGGGTATTTTTCTTGCGCCTTCAACTTTAAATGTCAAAGTTTGCCCATCAACTTTTCTATCGTATGCAGTTAGAGTTCCGCACAACGGGCACCACGATACTATAACAGGGGTGCTTCCAACAACGTCATTTGCGATAACAGGTGGCATTTTATTCATGTCTCCTACTTTGTACGCTTTCATCTGCCCGTCAACTTTTATTACACCATACAATTCATTGACGTTTAATTTCTCCATCTGGGCCTTTGTCTCTGCCAATTGGTTTTCGAGGCTTTCTGCTGACTTTGCCTGCACCGAAAGCTCATTCACCTTGCCATTTAATTCACTTATTTCTCCTGATGTGGATGCTTTTCCACCGACAAAACCGACAATCAAGCCAAGTACCAACAATACTCCTGCCAATATTTTTAGATTCATTTTTATTACCTCCACTAAGATTTATGTAGAACAATAATCCATTAGTAGATATAATTCTGATGTTGAGTTATTAAACATTAGTTTTAATAATTAAACATAAAGCTTTAAATAAAAAGCTCATACTTGCCATTTGAGGTGAATATTTAATGGCAAAAAATATCATAATCGCTCCTGTGGGTGATAACATAGGTGCACTATTTGTCGGATTGAAGGATTTTCTAACTGAAAAAGTTTATCTTCTTGCCCCAAACGATTATATAAAAGAGGCGAATAAGGCAGTCAAAGACTTGGAAAAATTCGGGATTCCTGCAAAAATTTTAGAAATCAAAGGAGAAATCTGGGAGGAGATGTTCAGGAGAATTGGAGAAATTTCAAAAGCAGAAGGTGAAAATAATGTCATCATCAATACTGCAACAGGAGATAGAATGACTACTTGCGCTGCAACAAGCGCTGCATTTGTGCATGGGATAAAGGCTTTTTCCATAGAGAAAGGAAGCGCAATGCTTCTGCCGGTTCTTAAGTTTTCTTATTATAAATTGCTAACGGACAAGAAAATGGAAATTCTAAAAATGCTTAGAAAGCCAGATTGTTGCGTGTCATTTGAGGAATTAAGCAAAAAGACAAAAATGAGCTTGCCATTAATTTCATATCACATAAACGGAAATTTAAAATCGGATGGATTAAAGGAAATGGGATTAATTGAAACGCAAGAAACAAAGGGAAGGATGTCAATTAAGCTTACTATTCTTGGGAAAATGCTGCTGCATGGTTATGTAAGCTAAAATTAAGAACTGATTAATCCATCAAACAGTATTTCCCATTGTTCTTTAGTAAAAACACCCGAACCTTTGTAAATTATAGTTCCGCTTTTTCCAATTGCATATTTTGTTGTTGTATGGGTTATAGCGTAATCGCCCAGTACTTTTGTGTCAGCCTCTGTAAAATCGATTCCCGCCAATCCCATATTTTCACTATACTTTCTTATTTTGTCTGCGCTTTCGTAAACATCAAGGTCTATTGCAACAAATTTAACCCTATCAGCATAGTTGGGATAAACTTCCTTAACTATGCTTAAATCCTGCTTGCAGTAAGGGCACCATGACGCCCAGAAATAAAGCAATACTGGCTTGTTTTCGTTCTTGAATTGGCTAAGAGCTATCGGTTTTCCATCAATTGTTTTTATTGTAAAATCCGGAGGGATTTGCCCTTTTTCAATACCGTTTGTCAATGCAATTTCATTTCCATTAACGCCTGTTTTTTGCTCTGGTGGAGAGCACGAAGTTAGAAAGATTATGCCTAACAATAGGAGAAGTCCAATTTGCGAAATTTTCATAAGGCGTATTTCGCTATCTTGATATTTATATCTAATGTTTAATTATTAAATTTTTGGTTTAATTCTTTTAATCATCTTAAAAGGCTTCTTACATTTAGATTCAAAATTTTTCCAAGTTTCTTGTAAAAAATTTCTCTTCAATAAAATGGATTTAACCAATTTCATGCCTGCCGTCGAAAAGAAAATGTATGAGGTTACTTATTTTGCTAGTGATTCCAAAATTAAGACATTTATCAGGGCAGTTTCAAAAGAAAATGCAAATTACTTGATTGAGCAGGACTTAAAAAAAGAATATCCTGATTCTAAAATCAAAATAATGGCTGTTGATGATTTATCTGTTAAGAAAGAACAAGATGACATCAAAATTGAATTTTAAGATTTTTTCTTTCTCGAGTAAAAAATCTTGGAGGTTGAATTATTATGCCAATTAAGAGCAGATGGAAGGGAAGTGCTCGCTATAGGGAATATCAGCGAAATTATCACAAAGTTTACAGGATAAATCACAGAGAAAAATTGCTTGAATATTACAAAATTTGGAAAATAAAAAATAGGGAGAAGTTTCTGAAGAGCAGATCTGTAAGAGCCTATGAGATTTCCGTTGAAGATTATCTTAAGATTACCGAAAAATGTTCTATTTGTGGATTTAGTGAAGTTGTGCATTGCCATCATATCAAGCCCAAATCTTTAGGTGGAGAAAATAGAATCAAAAATTACATTGGACTTTGCCCAAATCATCATCAAATGATACATCTAAAGAACTATAGATTAGTTGAAGAAAATGGAAAATTCCACTTAACTTTTTCTAACAAATCGCAGAAAAAGTTAGTTCTGCAAGAATAAAAAATCTCGGAGGATGAATAATATGACAAAGGAAGTTTTGAGTTTAGGAGAGCTTAAGAACAAATCAATGGGTTTTGATCGGGCAGAGATAAGAGATGTTCATGTCATGACTGAACATGAAGATTATCTTGTAAAGGATGTAATGGGGGTGTGGAATGTGGACAAGAACATGCTTGCATGCCTGGCACCGAAGAATTACGCTGTGATTCAGCACAAGCAGGCCACCGAAGCAATAATTGATGCTATTTCTAGCCTGAACATAAAGGCAAGCGCAGAATTGCAATTATCTAAACATGGAATCCATTTGGATATAGATTTTCCAGAATCAAAATTTGAGCTGAAGGAAGTCGGTGAGCAGTTCACTACAGGAATTCGGATTGTGAATCGCTATGATTTGGTTGCGGGTCTTGTCATCAGCCCAAGAGTAACGAGGCTTGCTTGCTCAAATGGAATGATTGTAACTGATGTTGTCAAATCGCAAAGGGTTAGGTTCTTTGAGGAAATGAGCATTACAGTTGAAGGGATTATTGATAATATCATCAAGGACATCATCACTAATGATGAGAAGCTTGCAAATTACGTAAGCGTCTGCATGAGGGATAGCGTTGAGTGGGACACATTGAAGCTCTTGATTAAGCACATGTTCAAGAGCAAGAAGCATGTCAAGGCAGTTTACACTAGAATGAACCCTGACAAGGAAAGACCGACAAGATGGGACTTGTACAATGCAGTCACAAATTATGCAACCCATGGCGAAAGAATAAAGCCAAAATTGGAAGCATGGCTGCAAAACAAGGCACAAGGAGTCTTTAAGACACCCTTTAAGGAATTGTGCGAGATAAACATTCCTGTCGGACCAAGTAATATTTGATTTCTTTTTATTTCATAGAAAAGAAATCTTCACGTCTGATGAAGGTTTCAGGAGAAAACAAAATGGGAAACGGACCAGTAAAGAGATTTAATGACAGGCTGCTGAGCGTCTGCATTTGGAAAAATAAAGGCACTGATAGATATGGGCAGGAAAATGAGTTCCACACTGTCAGCATTTCAAGGGGCTACAAGGACAAGGATGGCAATTTTAAGTCCTCAAACTCTTTGAGGCCAGAGGATTTGTCATCAGTTAGGGATCTGCTAGAGCAGGCTGAGAATTACCTTAATGGTGACTCTGAGGAAATTGAAGAAGAGCCAATTGAGATTCTTGAATGAGGTGGTTTGAATGAGAGCGATGACAACAAGGCAGCAGTATTTTGGAGACTTTAATAGGCAGTTGAACGCCAGAAGAAGGCAG
>CAZGTJ010000040.1:0-7572 GCA_964528545.1 uncultured Methanosarcinales archaeon | reverse complement strand
CATCGGGCAAGGGCCATGGTGGTGGCGGGCATTAATTAAGGTGGACATAAAATGGAAGCAGACGAATTATTTTTCGACGAGGACATGGAAAAGCTTGAGGACATGAGGGAGTCAAGAAAGAAATTAAAAGACAAGGACGTGGCTAAATTGCTGAACAAAAAGGACCTCTCAGGCTTTGAAATGGACGAGATTTTCTCATAAAATGCCAAAATCAAGCAAAGACAAAAGAATCCCAAGGAAGTATATTGCGCAAAGTACACTAATAATTGGCGGGCTTGCTGCAATTGCCATTGGATTGCATAATCCTGGCAAGGTAAAAGATATTTACGGAAGTTTAAGCAATGCTGTAGCCAACAATGTTGAGCGTTTACTTTCTCCCAAAGAAGAGGTGGAAATTGCAACAATCGATTCTAAAATTTATCGCCATACCCAAAACGGGCCAATTGGGATTACGGTTCCTATTGTATTAGCCGAGATTAGAGGGGGTGTTTACAGAGCCCATGAGATGAAAGCCACAAAAAATGACGCTCCTGAAAAAATGATTAAAAGGGCTCATGAAAAATATGATCCCAGCGGGGAAATTGATGAAGACTCGCTTCTGAGGGCAGTTGATTTGTTCAATTTGCTGAACAGCTCAAGCGTTGATTTAAATAAGATTCCAAAAGGAGAGGTATACTCAATTGAATCCAAAATCCCAGGGGTTCCAATCATCCGCGAAAACAAAGAGTACAAGATTCCTGTAAAGCTAAGTTACAGGACAATTGATGAAGCAATAAGCAGCTATATGATGGAAATTAACCCAAATATGTTTATAAAACGCTAAATCTTTCTTAAAGAATGAAACAAAATTATGATTTGGAGCTTGAAAAAGTAATTGAAAGAGTTAAAAGGGATGGAGCCAAAATGGTTTGCATCCAGCTCCCAGACGGGCTTAAGCCAAGAGCGAATGAAATCCAGCAGACAATTGAAAAACAAACAGGCGCAAATGTGCTGATTTGGATGGGCTCCTGCTTTGGCGCATGCGACGTTCCCTTGCAGGTTGACAAATTAGGGGTTGACTTATTAATTCAGTGGGGCCATTCAACATGGCGTGGAAGCTGGTATTAGCCAATTTATGTCTTCTATAAATACAATAAATTTATTTAGCCAAAATTATTCCCCCCAATTGATATGGTGGGACCTACACTTCAGGTATATTCGAGAAGCAGCTCGCGCAGATATTCAAGGCAAAAATCAATATACAAAAAGCTGAAATCATCTTTGCTTATTGCAGCCTTAGCCGCAGGAATTGCTGCAGCCACGAAGGCAAACGAGCCGTCAAATGCGCTTGAAAGCAGGTTGAAAAATCCAAATCATGCGTGCACGGGCGTAAAAGATTATGCTGCAATGCAGTTCTTGCACGACCACTCGCGGGAGATTCCCCTGATATCATCAGAAAACAATGTTCCAGCCGAATTTATTGCGTCGGCGCTAATTGAGAAATACTCTTCCAGAAAAAAAATTCACGATGCATACGAGTTTATGTTTGAGTTTCCAGAATATCTAAAAACAACAGCAAGCAGCCTGGCAGGCTCATTTGCACAGACCGTAAAACCCAAAGCTCCTGTTTCCTTTGCAGGATTTTTTGTTGTGGCGCCAAATCAGGCAACGCAGGCCAAAGAGCTCGAGCAGATTGCAAGAGACTTGTCAAGAGCTCTTTCTGACAGGTATTCAAGCAGGGATGCGTACTTAAAAATTCTCGAAAGTCCCGGGGAGATAAGAAAGATTGCCAAAAAATATTATGCGGGCCAAAAAGACAGCCGGGAAAAAGTTGCAAGGTTCATGTATCGGCTCACTAATTTTTATTATGGAAAATTGGGAGAGGCGTTTACAATAACAAGGCGACAGCAGGCAAAAATAAAGGCCGGATTAAAAGATGTATTTGGGTACACCTCCATCTCAGAGTATGCCGAAAGATTGCAGATTGAGGGATGCATCGGGCTTCCGGAAACTCAAGTTAAGCCTTGATGTTTTCATAATATCAAAAAAAAAATCAACAATTTGTGGTCCAAATTCACGAATCATACTGTCGAATTACTGGCAATGCCTTTTGAATACCCCACTCACGTCTTTGGCTACAAAAAAGCAGAGCAGGATAAAATCAGGACTGATAGGAACATTTGATATACAAATGATTTGCCTCTGGTTTATGCATGAAATGAAATTTTAATTCTTAAAAAATCAGGAAATGACTATAATTACCCAAACCACTGGGGTTTTTGCTCAGGCTATGCAAAGGAATTTGAGTCTGCAGAAGACATGATAACAAGGGAAATCAGGGAAGAAACCGGATTAAACGCAAAAATAGCAAAGAAGGGAAAATTAATCAAAGTTCACGACAGGAAAAAAGGGAAAAATTGGGTCGTAAAGGTATTCTTATGCAAAGTCAGCTCGAATAAAGTTAAGTTGTGCAGCGAAAATACTGATTTCGCATGGATTAATCACAAGGAATTGAAAAAGTACAAAACAGTTCCGGGGCTAAAGAAAGATTTAAAAGTTCTCGGTTTAATCTAGATTTATGAAAAGACAAAAGATAATTCTTGGGGCAGATCATGCGGGTTTTGAGCTAAAAGAGGAAATAAAAAAATTTCTCAAAAATGAAGGCTATGAAGTCCAGGACGAAGGGGCGCATGAATACGATGAGCTTGATGACTATCCTGATTTCGTAATCCCGGCTGCAAGAAAGGTTGCAAAGGAAAATGCAAAGGGAGTAATTTTTGGAGGCTCCGGCCAGGGAGAGGCGATTGCCGCAAACAAAGTGAATGGAATTCGGGCGGCAGTTTATTACGGGGGCGGTCTTGAGCTTGTCGAATTATCAAGGCTCCATAACAACGCAAATATCCTCTCCCTCGGTGCGAGGTTCATGGCAAAAGAGCACGCTGTTGAAGCAGTCAAGCTATGGCTCTCGACTGATTTTAAAGGCGAAGAAAGGCATGTGCGCAGGATAAACAAAATAAAAAAGATTGAGTGAGATGGAGCAGGTCACTTATTTTTTTGCCTCCCTGATTTCTTTTTTCGGGGTGGTCATTGGCTCAATTTTAATCAAAATATCGCCTGAAGAGCAAAAGCCGCTGGAAAGACATTTTCTTTACGCAAAAAAGGCATTGCTGCTGATGATTTTCGGGTTTATGGGATTTTATTTTTTCTACAGCATAAAAAATCTTGCAATCCTCTCAGCCCTGCTTGCCGTGATTTTTGTTTTCGGCAAGTCGGATGCAACAAGGACAAAAACGATAGCGGAGTACACAACTTTCGGCGTGATATTTTTCATGAGCTCTGAAAACCCCAGCCTTTTCGCGATCGAATCTGCGCTGATGACTATTTACGGGATTCCATTTGCTCCTGTAATGCACAAAAAGGAAAAAAACTTCAGGTTTGTCTTCTACTGTCTCATCCTTGTGGCAATTTCAAATCTTTTATTTCTCCTTTCACCATTTCTCGCTTCTTACTTTTAAATAGAAGGCGGCGTGGTTAACGATTATATGAAGGCAGAAGCTCAAAACAAGGCTTGAAACAAAAATTTTAAGCCCCAGTCTGAACACGGGTTCTGCAAACAGGAAAGCTCCAATCACAAAGTCGGTCTGGTCAAAAGGAATGAATCTGCCCCCGGGCTTTATGCCCATTCCTCTCTTGAAAAAGCTCTTTGCCAGATCCCCTGTTAATGCTCCGAATCCCATCAAAAATCCAAAAAGCAGCCAGTTTGAATAGTCAATAAACGAAATGCTGCCAAAATAGGGGTTTTCGTACAATTCGTGCTGTACATAGGCCACAATTATCGCGGACAAAATCCCAAAAACAAATCCGCGTTTCGTCTTGTTTTTTCCAAACAATGGCCGGTTGTTTATTTTCTTGTTAAAATCGACAGGGATGGCAAGAAAATTGATTTTCTTGGCGATTACGGGGGCCATGTTTGCAAAATAAGCTGGGAGCATCAAATAGAAGCACTTTAGCAGAAAGATTGCAGATATCCCCATATAATGGAAACTTTTAAATAGGGTTTATATAGTTTTTCATACATAAAAAAAGGTCGAAATGAAAGTCACAGCTGTTCTGCCGGTCTACAATGAGGGAAAAACAATTGGAGGAGTTCTCGATACGCTGACCGCTTCAAAAAGCCTGAGCGGGATTGTCATAATCAACGGCGGAAGCACCGACGACACATCTAAGATAATAAAAAAATTCAGGAATCATAAAAACCCGAAAGTCAAGATAATCAATCTCCCGCGTCCAAATGGCAAGGGTGGGGCTGTGAAGATTGGGACAAAAAACATAAAATCAGATGTTATCCTTTTTTGCGACGGCGACTTGGTTGGCCTTATGCCGCACCATATAGACTCTATTCTTGCGCCCATGAAAAAAGGAGCTGTGATGGTAATCGGGCTTAGGGACAAGGGAAACCTTATCGGGAACATGCTCATGCCATATTTTCCTCTCACGGGAGGGGAAAGGGCAATAAGAACAGACGTTTTCAGGAAAATACGAATAATCCCGCTAAGCGAAGGCTGGGGACTTGAGAGTGTCATGAACGATTACTGCAAAAAAAAAGGGATGCAATGGACAACTGAACACCTTAATGGTGTGGACCATATCTGGCTACAGACTAGAAAAGAAGGGATTATGGCAGTCCTGAAGGAAATTTATGATGTCGCACTTACAAGAATAAAACTGATTGGAGTAAGGTATGATTAATGGCCTACATCATAACAAAATTCTGGTTTTACCCGATTATGTGGGCCTTAACCGGCAAAATAAAAGGGGCAGAAAATATTCCCTTAGGCGGGAGTTTTATAATTGTAGCCAACCACGAAAAAAGACTTGACCCTCTTCTGATTATCTATGCTGTACTAAGGAAGCTCAACAAAAAAACCCATTTCCTCTCTGCCCCAACTTATTTTTTCGTTGGCAATTTAATCTTTAGGAGATGGGCAGGGTGCATTCCCCTGGATAATCCAAAGCAAGCTTATGAAGATCTCAGAAAATACGCTGCTGAAGGAAAAATCATCGGGATTTTTCCTGAAGGCCATTTGAAAGCATCCGACCGCAATCCAAAATCAGGCGCTGCAAGGCTTGCAGCAGAAATGAACATCCCAATACTTCCGATCGGAATTGTGCCGTCATATTCCCCCAAAGGCTCGCGAATAAACATTGGAAAGCCGGTTTATCTTAAAAAATCAAAAAGCCCCAAGAAGCAGATTATTAAAGTTATGCAAAAAGTGTACAGGCTGAGGAGCGAAATTTCTACATGACTTTTTTTCTTAAAAAGCTCAAAGCCGCTCCAAAAGGCCCGGCCAGAACGGATCCTTCGGTTTTCGTCTCCCTCCTCTTCAAAGCGCCTCTCAAATCCCCTTCAAAGAACGTTCTTCCATTGCCAATTTCAAAGAAAAAATGAGTATCGGATCCTGCCGTCTGTGCAATATTCAGTTTTTCGGCAATATTTTTCGATTTCAGGTTTTGATTTGGAAATGTTCTTGCATTGAAAACCTCGATTGCATCAATTTTTGATTTTATCTTCTCGAACGGGAGCATGAACCTGTGGTCATTCATCGGCATTTTCCTGAACGGGTGCGGAATTACAACCAGAGCCCCCTGCTTTTTTGCCTCATCAACAACCTCAAAAAAATCTATATTGTCAACCTTCCTGTCTACATGGTAAAGGAGCACATCCCCGTAATTTGTGCTCACTTCCTCCCCTATAATAACTTCGAAATTTTCATCTTTGTTGAGCTTTTTTAGCTCGAGCGCTCCCCTGATTTCCTGATGGTCGGTTATCGCAACTCCATCAAGCTTTTTCCTCTTTGTAATTTTTAGAATTGTCTGCAGTTTCAAATTGCTGTCAATGGAGAAATGGGTGTGTATGTGCAAGTCGTACTTTTTCATTTGGCCTCGAAACAATAAAAGTAGAAAAATTATTTAATTAGTTATAAATATTGCCATTTATGGATTTAAAATTCAGGTTTAACGCCCCGAATACAATTTCAATCATAAGAATGAGCCTAGTTCCGCTGTTTGCAATTGTTCTTCTCGCAAAAATACCTCACAGGAATGTGTTTTCCGCAATAATCTTCGGGCTGCTCTCAGTATCGGATTTTTTTGACGGGTATCTTGCAAGGAAAAAAAATCAGGTGACCGAATTTGGAAAACTACTGGACCCTATTGCAGACAAGCTTCTGATCTCGACGGCGCTCATTTTCCTGACGGGAAGGGGCGTTGAATTGTGGATGACGATATCGATAATAGCAAGAGAGGTCATCCTGACGGCGATAAGGATATACCTCATACCAAGCAAGATTATAATCCCTGCTGGCCATTTTGGGAAGGCGAAAACGGTCATGCAGAGCATTGCGATTGTTTTTGTTTTGCTTAATTTCCCTTTTAGCCGGCTAATGATGTACGTTGCAGTGTTCCTGACTTTATTTTCAGGAGCCGAGTATCTTGTGCAAATCAGAAAGATGACGGGCAATAAAGTTGTGAATCTTCCCAATCTTATAACCCTGACAAGATTCCTTCTGATTGCACCGTTTGTTTATTACCTGTATCACTCTGAAACAAGCATTGCGCTCCTCATCTTTTCTGCCATAACACTAAGCGACAAGCTTGACGGAATCTCCGCAAGGGTGATGAACCAGAAAACAGAGCTTGGAAGCGGCCTGGACTCGTTTACAGACTGGACAGTAATGGACATCTCCCTCATTATGTTCATAGTGAAGGGGTATATAAGCCCTGCCTGGCTTGTGCTTTTGCTAATTCCGTCTGCAACAAGCGGCATAATGAAGATGATTTACGCGAAAAAAAACAAGAAAGTTCCTGTCAGCATCATTGCACAGCTAAGCGTTGCGCTGATTTATATAACAATTCTTGTGGTCATAATAGGATTTGGCTACAGTATAAACCCTCTAAAGGAGATACATGCTTATCTGCTGACAGCCGCCGTGCTCCTTGCGTATGCCGCAATGATTCATTATATTTTAAAAGTCTGGAGACCAAGATCTTCCTAAGAAATTCTCCTTATTTTTATGGATGACACCATTAATATCCCAAGAATTATGTAAACATAAGGCAAGTGGTTTATATGGAAGTTCAGGTATTTGCCAAGGGGGATTCTCAGCAGATAGGTTAATGGTATTATTATGCCGTTCAGCGTGATTGGCATCCCTGTAAATGAGTCCTTGGCACTCATTATGTTGTACCTTGCAAGCCTTAGTATTCCGCATGACAAAAATACAGTAAATGCAATAAGCGCAAGAGGAGTCTGTATCATTGAAAAGCCGAAAATTGCTGGCGCGACTCCAAAAGATATGGTGTCCGCGAGCGAGTCAAGCTCTTTTCCAAACTCGTTTTGCTGCCCCATAAGCTTCGCGACTTTCCCGTCAAAAAAATCCGAAATAACGGCAAGCATAAGCATTATCGCCGCTGTATCAAACCTCCCGCTTATCGAAAAGAGTATGCTGATTATGCCAAAAAGGACATTTGTCAGCGTGAAAAAGTCGGCAAACTTTATCAGCCGCAGAATCTTAAAGTCATCAAAATCCGTTT
>CAZGTJ010000039.1:431-7586 GCA_964528545.1 uncultured Methanosarcinales archaeon | reverse complement strand
GGTTAAGGTTTTAAATTTGGTGTTTTTTATCTCCATGCAAGGTTGAAAGATAAATTTTATAGAATTCTCCTTTTGAAAAATACTGGAATTGCGTCTAATCCTACTGCAAACCATGCAAGCAGGCTAAACGTCAGCCCGTGCAGCCGTGTTCAGTAGGTTAAAATGGCCGAGTGGAATCATTTCAACTTCAATATCAGTTTACCGTCACTCTCTTCAAGCCTGGTTTCAAACTCTTTGCTAAGCATCTTTATCCTCGAAATAGCATCTTTTAAATCATTCTCTTTTGCCTTATTGACCTGCATGCCTGAAATGAGCACAGGAACAAGCTCAATTTTACAGAGCTTGTCCTTGCTTGCATGGACGTTAAATAAAAATGACCTGTCGTTTCTCAGAAACTCGTCCACTGCATAATCATCAACAAAGTCCCCTGTATCATAAAAAATAATTTTGTTTTTGCAGACCTCGACTCCCTGGAATATGTGCGCACTGTGGCCGTGGATAATGTCGGCGCCTGCATCAATGCACTTGTGCGCGAAATTCCTAAAGCCCTTTGAAGGTCTTAATCTCATATTAGGCCCCCAATGAATGCTTAATACAATTATATCCACTTTATTCCTCAATGCAAGAATGTCTTTGTTCAAAACATCAAAATCGTAAGGAATATCCAAGTAATTTGTGCCTGCTTTATCCTCTCCAGCTTTCCATGACGGCTCGTTGTCAGTGCAGCCAATGATTCCAACAGCCATGCCGTTTTTCTTGAAAATTGCAGGCCTTTTTGCTTCAGAAATGTTCTTTCCCGCGCCAATATGCTTGACTCCTGCATTATCAAGAACATCAATAGTCTCAATCAACCCTTCTTCTCCAAAGTCAAGAATGTGGTTATTCGCTATATTTACAATGCCTATTCCTGCTCTCGTTAGGCACTCAACCCTATCAGGTTGCGCTTTAAACGTGAATATTTTATCCGCTTCGTCAGCGCTTTTTGTCAAAGTTGTCTCAAGGTTTGTTATATTCAAGCCATTTTTTCTCAGTAGCCGGAGCACGTTTCCCCACGGATAGTCATAATCGGCTATTGAAATTTTTTCGTTAACAAGGCGCCCAATCATCACATCTCCTGCAAATCCTATTTTTATCAGATTGCTCATCTCGCACCTGTTCTTTCGCATGGAACATAAGCCAACATCAGCCCGACTCTTGATGCACCCTCCCTGGCAAAACAGTTTAAATTGCCTTCAAATTCTCGGCAATTTTTCCGAGCCTTTCCTTTAATTTATTGACAACCTCTCTTGGAAGGTCGTACTCGTTCTCAAAAACTGCAATCCAGTTTATCATATCCCTTATTTCGTTGGCAATTTTCTTTGTTTTTTTCATTTTGCCCTCCTGTGATTATATCAGCTTGAAACTTTCAGCACTTTCTTCATGAACTTTCTTTGCTCATTAGTGTGCAGCCTGTGGTGCATTTGGTGGATTACGTCGTCAAAAGCCATCCTGAGGGCAGTGATGCAAATATCCTTGTCGGGGCTATCGCCCTTACATGAACGGAGTATGTCCAATATTTTCCGCCTTTCTTGTAATCTTTCACATGGATGACCAATGACAGCTCATTCCTTAGCTCTCTTTGCATTTTTGGATAATACTTGT
This sequence comes from uncultured Methanosarcinales archaeon, assembly GCA_964528545.1. GTDB lineage: Archaea > Nanobdellota > Nanobdellia > Woesearchaeales > GW2011-AR4. The sequence goes on along the minus strand of CAZGTJ010000039.1, from coordinate 5,945 downwards.
TTGCTATCCTACTGATTGCGTCGATTTCCATGTCATCCAATTCTTTCATCCCTATAATTTGTATTTGCTCCATTCTTATCTCCTTTTTCTTTTGGCTTTTTGGATTGTCTTCTTGATTTCGCCGTTTGCAACAACATCTTCTGTTTCCCCCTCTTCCCGATCATAGCCTTCCATAAATCCGGCTTCACTCACTTTTATCCCGTCTTCATCAAGCTCTTCCTCGACATCCTCTTCCTTGTATACATCCTCCCCTTCCTCGCCTTTTTCATAATCCTCCTCCTCATAGTATTTTTCATTGTTGTTACTTTTTGCCATTTTTCACCTCCCTGCCAAGAGCACAGCTTCTTTGGCGTGGCTTGCCGTTGAATTGACGCTGAAAATAAATTCCTCAAGGATATTTGAAACGTCCAACACATGGATTTTCCTTGATACAATGGAAGAAGGGATGGTGTTGCTCACATACACCGAGTCTATTTGGCTTTTTTCAATGCTTCTGATTGCATTTCCAGAGAAAATTCCATGGGTTGCAATAACAATGGCTTGATTTGCCCCCGCCTCAAGAAGCTTTTTTGCAGCCTCTACTACCGTTCCTCCTGTTGAAATCATGTCGTCCACTATGACAACTCTCTTGTTTTTCACATTGCCCGTCAACCCTATAATCTCGGGCACGTCGTGCTCAGGCCTGTACTTCTTCATAAATACAGCAGGCATTTTGCATTTAATCGAGAATTTTCTTGCAAGCTCGTACGCACCCTTGTCAGGAGCGGCGATAACATCTTTTTGACTTACTATAGGATAAAATGGGCCAAGAGGCAATATATTCTTGTATTCCATGAACTTCTTGATTCTTGTGCTGTGCATATGCACCACAAAAATTCTATTTAGCCTAAATCTATTCAGCCAACCGCATATTACATTGGATGTGAAAGCTTCTCCTTTCTTAATGCGATCCTGTCTGGCATATCCAAAATACAGCAAAAGAAGGCTTATCCTTGCTTTTTCTCTTTTTAATGCGTCCAGCAAGAACATAAGCTCGATTATGTTATCGCCCGGGGAAATTGTGGATGCAATGACCCACACTTCTTTTTTTTCCACATCCTCTTCAATTTTTATATAAATTTCATCATCGCTAAATCTCTTTATTGTGAATTTTCCCCCTTCCATGCCGATTTTGCCTGCAATATGCTTTGCCGAGTTTGTGTAAAACATTTTCATAATTCTCCAACTCCCAGATGCTTTTCAAACCATTCCCTTGCAAGCCTTGCTACCTCCTCAAGCTTTCCAGATTCTTCGAATAAATGAGATGCCCCTGGAACAATCTCAAGTTTTTTTACGCATTTTAGACACTCCATTGCTGCCTTGTTCATCTCAATAACAGGCTCATCGTCTCCTCCTACTATAAGAAGGGTGGGGGCCTTTACCTCCGATAGAAAATTATTTGCCAAATCAGGCCTTCCTCCTCTTGAAACAATGGCTTTTATTGCACCCGGATACTCTGCTGCAGCAATCAGAGCGGCCGCAGCGCCTGTGCTTGCCCCAAACAGCCCGATGTCCAACCTCTTGATTCTGGGGGTGTTTCTTATCCAGTCAATGGCCCCCGAAAGCCTTTGAGAAAGGAATTCTATGTCAAAGCGTAATTGCCCCGTTTCCATGTCGATTTGCTCCTCTTCCTCAGTAAGCAAATCTATCAGTAGTGTTGCCAATCCTGCATGATTCAGAACGCTCGCGACATGCACGTTTCTCGGGCTGAATCTGCCGCTGCCGCTTCCATGCGCAAACAAAACAATTCCATGCGCGTCTTGAGGAACAACCAAGTCCCCGATTATTGTCGCGTCCCCTGCAGGCACATTCACCTGATGTTTTTCCCTTAATGCGTACTTAATTGCCATTTGTTCGCCTCGTGAAGAAGCCTTATCGCTTCCTCGTCTTCCACTTGCCAGAAATTTTCATAAAATTCTGCGATAGCAAAAAAGTCCGCTTCAACGTTGATGCACACAACTTCATCTGCAATCTCTTTCAATAATTCAACCCCTCTGGGAGGGGCCACAGGAACTGCAACAACTATTTTTTTGGGTCTGCTTTCTCTTGCAAGCTCAACAGCAGCCTGCATTGTGTTTCCTGTTGCAATGCCATCGTCAACAATGATTGCTATCTTGTCCTTCAAGTCTATCGGCTCTCTTGTGCCAACGTACATCTCATGCCTTTTCTCAAGAATTTTTCTTAGCCTCTTTGTCTCGCGCTCAATATATTCTTTTGAAACATACGCGTCTGACGTCAATACTCTTCCCTTTAAGCTTACTGCTCCAATCGCATACTCTTCATTTCCCGGGTAGCCTATTTTCTTTGTCAAAATAATGTCAAGAGGCATCTTAAGCTCTTTTGCAATGACAAACCCCGTCTGCAACCCTCCTCTTGGTATGGCAAGAACCACTCCATCTTCTCCTTTGTATTTTTCCAGCTTTTTTGCAAGCTGCCTTGCCGCATCAAACCTGTCCTTGAACATTTTTCCTCCGGATTATTTAGCCAAATTTTTTCATCTTTGCCAAATCAAGACTTAATTCGTCAGCATTTGCGAACTCGCTGCATTCGCTGCAAAGGTAATGTTTTTCATAGTTTAGCACTATTATGCTCTTTCTGCAAATCTCGCATTTCGTTCGCATCATCAAATTGCACCTTTTTTATTAGCCTAACAAATCATGAACGGCGTCGTGTGATTCCGATTGCTCCTCGCAATTCCTGCATACTTTTGCATTTTTTTACCTCAAGTAATCCAAATATTCGTCATTGTAAACGTGAACCGGAATAAGGTGCTCGCAGTCCTTGCAAATGCAAGAATCGCAATCTGCAAACTTGACTATCCCATATCCGCAAATTAAGCACCTTCTCCTCTTTTTCATCAGATTCACTTCAGCAAATCATACGCATAGCCGTCCATTGGCATGTTTTCCTCGCATTCCTCGCACAAATGCACCGAGTTCTGATATGCTCTTGCGCTAAGCCTGCCGCATATCCTGCATTTTGTCAAATCAATTCTATAATCCGGCTCTTTTTTTGTCCTCATTTTGCAAGCCTGTTGTAAAGATATGCAAACACGTACGCTGCAATGTAGGATACCACAAACCATCCAATTGTTCCCACAAAAACGCTTCCAAGGGTTATGTTCTTCGCAGCGATTTTTGCTATGTCTACCCCGTGGCTCATGTAGTTGCCTATTGCGATTATGGCTTCCAATGGAAGCACGGCAACAAAAATAAGGCAAACAATGTATGCCAGCACAGAAACAATGCCTGCAGACAATGCCAATGCATTTTCATTTATTCTCTCCATTTTTAGCACTTCGCATGGTTAACAATTATCTCTTTGTTGGTTCTCATCTTTCCCAAAATCAACTTGTCCAGCGATTCTTCAATCTTGTTTGTTTTAATTTCCTCAAAAGCGTAATCCACGCTGACAATCCTGATCTTGGAGTCTAATATTCTGGAAAGATTTACAGGGGTGGCGTCTATTATAACGTCCGCTTTTGACTTATTGATTGTATCCCGCAAATCCTTGATTTGCTGCTTTGAATAGCCCATAGCAGGAACTTCGGTTGAATATTGCAGATGAGGGTATTGCTTCAGAGCTTTTCTTAGGCTTCCCTGCGCGCATATGCCTGGCTCGATTATTTTGCAATCCAATTTTCTTGCTAATATTGTTCCTGCCCCAAAGCTCATGTTTCCATGCGTCAAAGTTGGGCCGTCTCCTACAATCAGGACTTTTTTGTTTTTCAGAAGATTTGTTTTCTCGCACTTGACGGCAAGCATTCCGAGCACAACAATCGCCCTTTTATTGGTGTTTTTAATGTTGGACCTGACTATTCCAACGCATTCCTTAGGGGCAATGTCTGCCTTGTTTATAACTATGATGTCTGCCGCCCTCAAGTTGGATTCGCCGGGATGGTAAGAAATCTCGTGGCCCGGCCTCAGCGAATCCGCAACAACTATGTGCAAATCAGGCTTGTAAAACGGCATGTCATTATTGCCTCCGTCCCATATTATTACGTCGGCTTCCTCTTGCGCAGCCTGCAATATTTTCCTGTAGTCTATGCCCGAGTATATTGGGATTCCGAGCCCAATCCATGGCTCATACTCCTCGCATTCCTCTATCGTGCATTCGGCACTTTCCAAATTCCCATAATCTGCAAAGCACTGCACTTCCTGTTCCTCAAGGTTTCCATAGGGCATCGGATGCCTGACGGCAATTACCCTAAGCCCCTTATCTCTTAGAAACTCTCCGATTTTTCTTGATATGGGGGACTTTCCTGCACCTGTCCTTACAGCTGTCACGGCAACAACAGGAACTCTTGATTTAAGCTGCGTATCTTTTGCTCCCAAAAGAAGAAAATTTGCGCCGCACGACAAGACAAGGGATGCTTTATGCATTACCTCCTCGTGGGACAAATCAGAATAAGACAAGCAAACAGTATCGACATCCAGATTTTTTATTAATGATTCAAGCTCGGATTCCGGAAAAACGGGTATTCCTTTTGGGTACCGTGCCCCTGCAAGCTTGGAAGGAAAAGTCCTGTTCGCAATCCCGGGTATTTGCTCCGCTGTAAAGCATACTACCCTGTATATGGGATGCTCCTTAAAGTAAACAAGAAAATTATGAAAGTCTCTTCCTGCCGCCCCCATTATTATTGTGTTTTTCATTTTTGCCTGTCCAATTTTTTAATCTCTTCCAGCAAATTTCTTGGAATTGGTCTGCATTTGCACATTTTAGAGTAATTCAAATTCCATCCGATTCTATCATTTTTTGATGGATTTTTTGCCATCCTGTTTTCCCTATGCCAATTTTCGTTGATTTCCATTTTATTATCTCACAGATAATCCTCCATCAACAACAAGCGTGTGGCCTGTGATGAAATTTGATTCGTCAAGCGCCAAAAACACCGCTGCACCCCCTATGTCCTCGGGCTGGCCAAATCTGCCAGCAGGCGTGCTCTCGAGCAGCTTCTTTCGAAGCTTTTCATCCCTCAAAATCTCCTTTGTCATTTCAGTTGCAACAATCCCAGGGTTTATCGCATTAACCGTTATCCCATATTTTGCATAATCAATCGCCGCTTCCCTTGTAAATTCATTTACCGCCCCTTTTGAAGCGCAATAAGCGCTTGTTCCAGGAAGATTGGACAACCCAGTTACTGAGGACACATTAATCACCCTTCCCCCATTGCCCTGCTTCACCATCTGCAGAATTGCATGCTTTGTGCAAAAAAACATTCCCTTGAGATTGACTGACATCTGCCTGTCCCAGTCATCTTCTGTAAGCTCTGTTGCAGTCCCGGGCACAAGTATGCCGGCATTGTTGACCATGATGTCGAGCTTCTTGAAGCGCTCGACCGCCGAATCGATAAGTATCTTGACGTCAATCTCCCTTGTCACATTCGCCTTGATAAAAATTGAGTTAACTCCGAGCTTTTTAATTTCATTGACGGTATATCTGCCATCCTCATCTTCCCTGTAATTGTTAACAACA
>CAZGTJ010000039.1:0-421 GCA_964528545.1 uncultured Methanosarcinales archaeon | reverse complement strand
TCCTTCCTTAGCCAGAGCAATGGCTATTCCCCTCCCGATGCCACTGCTCGAGCCTGTGACAATTGCAACCTTCCCTTCCAGCCTTTTCATCTTCCATCATCTTCGTCAGTGTGCTTGAAACAGTTGCTCTGTATCCTGAAGATGGTATGATTCCTCGCACTGCCTGCATACATCCATTTCGTCAAACTCCGTCTGTAAAATCACTTTTCCGCAAATCTCGCATTTTGTCCTTCTCATTTTTACTCAGCTTCTTCGTATCCTGCCAGGAACGCCTCTTCAAACGGCTCCAACTCATCGTCCTCAAGCAGGGATTCGCGCATATCAACCGAATATACATCGAGGTCGTCTTCCTCTTTCTTTAATTTTCCAATCTTTCTTTTTTGCATTTTTCCACATCATTTCCCTTCATGCATTGTTTTGT
>CAZGTJ010000038.1:0-7771 GCA_964528545.1 uncultured Methanosarcinales archaeon | reverse complement strand
TTGCCAACTTGAGGGATAATGGAATAACAAGGCAAAGATACTGGGGGACGCCTCTTCCGGTCTGGAAATGCCATCAATGCAAGGGCACGGCTGTAATCGGCTCGATTGGGGAGCTAAAAAAACTGGCCGGCCCATTGCCGGAGGATTTGCACAAGCCGTGGATTGATGAGGTAAAAATAAAATGCGATTGTGGCGGCGTGAAAGACAGGGTTCCTGATATTCTCGATGTCTGGATTGATGCCGGCTCAGCCTCCTGGAACTGCCTTTACTATCCGAAAAACAAGGAGCTTTTTGAAAAATTGTACCCTGCAGATTTTATTTTGGAAGGAATAGACCAGATTAGGGGATGGTTTAACCTGCTCTTTGTTGCATCAATGGTCGCAATGGACAACGAGTCGTTCAAGTCAGTATATATGCACGGGTTCATCAATGATGCTCAAGGGCGAAAAATGTCAAAATCGCTCGGAAATTACATTTTACCGCAGGAGGTAATAATAGAGTATGGGGCCGACACCTTAAGGTACTACATGATTGGCGGGACTACTCCCGGGATCGACATTAACTACAACTTTAGCGACATGAAAGTTAAGTACAGGAATTTGTTTGTGCTTTGGAACCTGCATAAGTATGCAATTGATTTGGCAAAAAATGTAGACGTAAACCCAAAAGAGCTTGACATCGAAAAGTATGAAACAGACACAGAAGAGAGGTACATGTTTTCAAGACTGCACTCTGCAGTAAGGGATTTAACGCAGGCTTATGACAATTACAGGCTAAATGAGGCGCCTTCGATTGTCGAGAATTTGTTTCTGGACTTGAGCAGAACCTACATTCAATTAACAAGGGAAAAATCATCAACAGGCTCTGACGGCGAAAAAAAAGTTGTCCTGTACACCGTCTATAACGCCTTGCTTGCGATACTGAAATTGTTTGCTCCTGTCGCCCCATTCATATGTGAGATGATTTACCAAAATTTAAGGCGCGAGTTCAAGCTCGACACTGAAAGCATCCACCTGTTCGATTGGCCGGAATATGACGAGTCACAGATAAACAAGGAACTTGAAAGCTCAATGGAAATAGCAAGCGAAATAGTGCAAAGCGCGCTTGCGTTAAGGGAGAAAATAAACATGGGAGTAAGATGGCCACTTAAGGAGTTGATTGTTGCAGCAAAAGATAAAGAGGCAGAAGCTGTTTTAAGGCTTAAGGACGTAATAAAGAAGCAGATTAATGTCAAAGAAGTCAGTGTTGCTGAGTCATTGCCAAACCTTAGAATGAAGGTTAAGGCAGATTACTCGAAGCTCGGCCCTGATTTTGGGGATAAAAGCCCGAAAATCATCGCCCAATTAACAATCGAAAGCCCTGAAACGATTCTAAAGCATATCAACGAAAAGGGAAAATATACTTTAAAGATAGACGGCGAGCCGCTGAGCATAGTAAAGGAACACTTGATCATTTCAAGGGAGATTCCTGTCCCATATGGGGAAGGTAGTTTTAGGAAAGGATACATCTATCTGAACAAGGACGTGACAGACGAACTCGAGGCAGAAGGTTTTGCGCGGGATATGATGAGGAGAGTTCAAGCATTAAGGAAAAAAGCAGGCCTTCAAAAATCGGACAGCATCTCACTGTTTATCAAAACTGATGAAGAGTTGAGAGAAATGCTAAAGCCATGGATTTTGGCAATAAAGGATAAAGTTGGGGCAGAGCAGTTCAGGATCTCAGAAATGGAGCCCAGCAAGAAGCATGAGTTCTCAAGCAGGGAAAAAGTAAAAGGCAAGGAATTTGAGATTTACCTGGACAAGCTGTAGTGGCCAAATTTTCTGAATTTTTTTATTGCCGACATTAATTTTTGATTTTAATGCTGCTAATCCGGCTAAGGGAAACCTATAAATATTAATTAATTCCTGAAGCCTTTAATGCCGAAGAAAAAAACAATTTCGAAAGATGTTCCACTTCTTGAAATAACCCTGAGGCGATATGAAAAGCCTGCAAACTTGGATGACAGGGAATTGGTAAGGAAGTTATGCCTCTCTTTGGGATTGCTTCAGCCAGGAGATTCAAGAGATATTGTCGTTGATGTTTTGCACGTTCTTATAAAGGCAAGAAGAGAGCAAAGGAATATGACATCCGAGGAGGCCTGCAAAAGAGTGATTGATGAAAGAAAAAGGCAAAACTTGCCAATGTACGGCATTGCTGCATCAAACGTAAGGAGGCAGCTAAAGCGGCTAAGGGACTTGTATCTGATTGAAAAAAGGCTTAACGCCTACAGGATAACAGAATTTGGAAGCTTGGAAGAGATATTTGACGAGAAAATTGAGAAATTTATTGTCCAAAGCATCATCTCGAGAGTAAAAGAGTACCTAAAGAGGATAGATGAGACAAAAAAATAAATTGCATACATTTTATTGGCGATTATTGTCCTGCCTCCTGAAAACTGTCTTTTCCTGAAAACAATAAACTTTAAATATGACCTTATCAAATAAGTTGAAATATGGCTAAAAAAGAGGTTCACATTATAGTTAGGTCTCCAATCCAAAACCCTGACTGGTTTTATCACGTTTCAATTCTAATAGCAGTTTTTTTTAGCCTGTACATGTCTATTTATGCGGCGATTTATTTCAACGACATAATGTACATGAACATAATAATTGCGTTCTTTTGCATTGCGCTTGTCACGTTCTTTATCATATCGGCATTGTACTTTCAGTTCGAGAAAATGGGGAACCATGCCCTTGCAAGCGGCTTTTTTTTCGGAGGTTTTTTAGGCCTGATTATTTATATTTTCAATGCCCCTGACGCCTCAAGCATGGTCAAATAATATGGAGTCTACCTTCTGATTGTAATTGGAATGTCGTTGTACATTTTGCTTTCAAAGCCTAATCATAAAAAGAAAAGATAAAGGGTGCAAAGTTTCTAAGTGAAATAATATGGACGGGATACTAGGAGCTTTTATCACAATTTTTGTAATAATGAATCCTGTAGGGGATATTCCAATTTTTGTAAAGGCAACTAGGGGCCTGCCAAGAAAGGAAATACGAAAATGCGCTGACAGCGCTGTTTCAGTTGCAGGAATCCTTTTGTTTTTATTCCTGTTTTTGGGAATGAATATATTCAACTTTTTTGGAATTGACATGGACAGCTTTCATATTGCAGGAGGCATTATATTGCTGATTTTTGGCGTTGCATATGTGCTTGGCATAGATTTCAAGTTCCTAAAGCCTACAGGACATGACCTAAGCGTTCCTCTTGGAACTCCGCTTTTAACGGGCCCGGGGACAATTATGACTGTGATAATACTTGTCAGAAAGCAGGGAACTTTTGTCACAGTTATCGCATCTGCAATGGCGCTTCTGGCAACTTACCTGATTCTGCTCAACTCAAGCAAAATCTACAGGTTTCTTGGTGAGCAGTGGACAAATGTGGCATACAGAATTGTGGGGGTTATTCTTGCAGCAATTGCGATAGGCTTCATTAAAGACGGCGCTCTAAGCATTCTAAGGAGCTTGTAATTGCATAAGATTTTTAATTAGCCCGAAGCTTCTTAATCATGTGGGGCTGTGGTGTAGCTTGGACTAGCCACAGGCTGGGAGCAATATCATTGGCCCTTGGGGAAGTCTCTCCAAACTGGGTCCGACCCGTGACAACTTTCAAAGTTGCGGCAATTCGAATCACGGCAGCCCCATCTTTTCTATTATTATGCTCAAATATTAGAATCCATGCAAAACTATATAAACAGGTTTGACGATAACACTTACATGGAAAAGGCAACATTTGGAGCTGGATGCTTTTGGGGAGTTGAGGCAGCTTTTAGAAAGTTATACGGAGTTGTGTCTACAAGAACCGGGTATGTGGGAGGAAAAATGAAAAACCCGACTTATGAGGATGTTTGCACAGGCGAAACCGGCCATGCAGAAGTCGTTGAAATAACATTTGACCCAGAGAAAATAAGCTACGATTCACTTTTAGATGTCTTTTGGAGCAATCATAATCCAACAAGCTTGAACAGGCAAGGCCCTGATACCGGAACCCAATATAGGTCCATAATCTTTTATCATTCGGCAGAGCAAAAGAAAAAAGCCAAGGAGTCTCTCAGGAAATTAGAAAAATCAGGCAAATGGGGCTCTCCGATTGTTACAAAAATCGAGAAAGCTCGGGCATTTTATCAGGCAGAGGATTATCACCAGCAGTATTTGGAAAAGCGAGGATTAAATGTTTGCCATTAATCCGCCCATATCTCATTTCTAAAAGCTTTAATACTGAGGGAAGTTTCTTTTGCTATGGAGTACAAAGGACTAACGCTCGACAAGTTTCAGAAAGATGCAATTCACGCAATTGAGCACAACAAGTCTGTTGTAGTGTCAGCACCGACAGGCTCCGGAAAGACTTTGATTGCTGACTACATAATAGACAGGGATATAAAAAAAGGGGTAAGAGTCATCTATACGGCCCCTATCAAGGCGTTGTCAAACCAGAAATACAAGGAATTTGTAAGAGAATATGGGGAGCAGAATGTTGGCATTCTAACAGGGGATGTTGTCAAAAACCCCGATGCCCTTATTCTTATAATGACTACTGAGATTTATCGAAACATGGTCTTGACGGATGATACCATGATAAGGGACATTTCTTACGTAATATTTGATGAAATCCATTACATAAGCGACATTGAAAGGGGTTATGTCTGGGAAGAGTCAATAATTTTCTCGAATGAAAAAATAAGGATGCTCTGCCTTTCTGCAACAGTTCCAAATGCAGAAGAATTTGCAAGATGGATACAGGCAATAAAAAAGCATGAAGTTGTCGTTGTCAGGCACGATGAAAGAAGCGTCCCATTGCACGTAAATTTTTACGACAGGGAGCTTGGCGTTGCAAGCCTAAGGCAGATTGGGGATGCAATTTCAATTCCGGATTACAGGCACATTCGCGGAAAATCAAGGAATAGGCAATACCAGACAAAAAGGCCTTCGCATCTTGATTTAATAAAAGATATACAAGAAAATCTTCCATGCCTGTTTTTCTGCTTTTCAAGAATGGTGTGCCAGCAAAATGCAGCGGCCCTCGCAAAAAAGAGTCTGTTCCCGCACAATGCCGATATAACATCGTTTATGAGGGCAAAGCTTGCAGGCTCAAGCCCGGAAATCGGGCTTTTGGATTCTGCAAAAATACTGAGGCAAACTCTTCCTTTTGGAATAGGATTTCACCATGCCGGACTTCTTCCAATTCTCAAGGAAATTGTCGAGGAGCTTTTTTCAAGAGGAATAATAAAAGTTCTTTACACAACCGAGACATTTGCAGTTGGGGTCAATATGCCGGCAAAAAGCGCCTGCTTTGAATCTTTGAGAAAATTTGACGGGTACAATTTTAGAATGATGAATTCAAAGGAGTATTTCCAGATTGCAGGAAGGGCGGGAAGAAGAGGGATAGACAAGGAAGGTTTTGTCTACATCATGGTCGATAGAAAAGAATTCGAATACGACAGGGTAAAAAGGCTGGTTCATGCGGATACCGAGCCTATAAAATCCCAGTTCAAGCTCTCGGTAAATACCGTGCTTAACCTCATAGGAAGCCATGAGCCAAAGGAAATTGATGAAATATTGTCGAAAAGCTTCCATTCATTCCAGAAATACGGCATGAATTTCATGAACAGGGAAAATTTTGTGACCCACAACGCATTTGACAATTACGCAAGAAAACTCGAGAAGCTTGAATATATCAAGGGCGGAAAACTGACACACAAGGGAAAATTTGCATCAAAGATATATTCCGATGAAATTTTAATAGGAGAGATTTTTGCTACAAAATTTTATGAGCAGCTTAATGAATACCAGATGCTGATGATCATTTCATGCATTTGCTATGAGGCGAAGGAAAAAACTGATTTTTACAGGCTTTACGATTCAAGGGACATCTCAAAACTAAAAAAGTTAATCTGGAGCGACGATTTTTTAAGAAAAGAGAAAAGGTTCAGGGAAATAGAAGCCATGACTGCGCTTGTCCATCCGGTTTATTACGGACAAAACATATTCAAGATCATACAAAACACTAATCTTCTTGAAGGAGACTTGGTAAGGTTTTTCCGCCAGGTTATAGACAAGATTGGGCAGATAAAGGCGGCCACTGATGACACCAGGTTGAGGGACATGCTCAGCAGCTGCCAGGACCTTGTTGGCAAGTGCGTAAGCGAAGTCGATCCAGTCTAGCATTTTCCGCTATTGGTAAATTAGATTAGCAAGATATAAAAACGGCTGTTTTAGGCCCATGCAAAAATGAGGCTTTCAATTATTTTAATGATTTTGGTGGTAATTCTTGGAGTTGCGACTGTCTCCAACACATACGCCCTTTATCACATGAATGCCAGGCTAAACAATTTTATAGCAGGCGGTTCAAACAACCGGCCGGCCGCAAACATCGCAAACAATGATATTGCCCAGGCACAAGCCGCAAGAATCGCGGCAAGCACAGACGATGATGAGGTTCTTGGAAACAAAAATGCACCTGTAACAATAATAGAATTCAGCGATTTCCAGTGCCCTTACTGCGCAAAATTCTATCTTGAAACATTTCCTGAAATCTACGAGAATTACATAAAGACAGGCAAAGCCAGATTTGTTTACCGCGACTTTCCATTAAGTTTCCATCCCAATGCGCAAAAAGCAGCAGAGGCTGCTGAATGCGCGGGCAACCAAGACAAGTTCTGGGAAATGAGCGATAAGATATTCAAAAACCAGAAAGCCCTTGACAACGACAATCTAAAGGTATATGCCAAAGAAATTGGATTGAATGAAGATGCCTTCGGCAAGTGCCTTGACAAAGGAGAAGCTGCAAATGAGGTCAAGAAAGACTTTGAAGAAGGGGCAAAATATGGCGTCCAGGGCACTCCTGCATTTTTTATAAACGGCATTTCGGTAAGCGGGGCGCAGCCTTACAGTGTATTTGAGAAAATAATTGAAGAGGAGCTAAATTAGTTATTTTGATTTTTCTTTCCCGACCCCTTGAATCCGGTAATGTCGAATCTTATCGAGATGTACTTTACAGGCCTTCCATTCTTCCCGATTACAGGCGCGATTGCAGAATCCACCCAGTAAAAGCTCCCGTCTTTGGCTTTGTTTTTTATCTGGCCCCTCCATACCCTACCCGACGAGATTGTTCTCCACATGTTCCTGAAAAATTCCTTTGAATGGTATTTTGAATTGATAATCCTGTGGTTTTTTCCGATGAGCTCGCTCCTGCTGTATTTTGAAATCTCGCAAAACTTGTCATTTGCGTAAATTATGCTGCCGCTCAAGTCTGATTCGGATACAATCGCGGCATTGTTTAGCATTTCCCTTTCAGCCTCGAGCAGGGATTTTTGCTCCTTGATTTGCTCCTCCGCCCTTTTCTTTGCGGTGATGTCCTCAATTATCAGCAGCACTGAAAGGCTTTTGTCCGGGTTGATTAATTTTGTAGCCTGGATTGAAAGAATGCTTCCTTTTATGTCAGAAAGTTCCATTTTTGCGCTGTCAGATTTTTCCCAAATCACGTCGGAAATGCCGCGAAGTTTCATCGGATTTTCCTGCCCCATGACTTCAGCGTAGAATGCTTTTGTTTCTATCTCGCCGTATGACTCCTTCATTCTTTGGTTCATGAATTCTATCCTGTAATCCTTGTCGACGATAATAATTCCGCACGGGAGCGCTGCGACCAGGTTTGCAAGTATTTTTTCCGCGAATGTTTTCTTTTCCGGAAGCGAGGTTAGTATTGTAGGTATTGGGCCCTTATGGATGAACCAGAG
>CAZGTJ010000037.1:0-7833 GCA_964528545.1 uncultured Methanosarcinales archaeon | reverse complement strand
GGCAAGCTTCAAAAAAAGTTTAATGAGTTTGATAATCTAAGCAATAACGAATTAATAATCCAGTTTCAGGCTTATTATTTAAAATCAATTGAAGAAGAATTTGAGCCGTTTTATGAAAAGCTAGAAGACAGGATAAGGCAAAGATTTGAATGTGTTGCTTTAAGGTTTTCTGGTATTGCAAATAAAACTATAGAAGATATTAAAAACCTTTCCTCAAATATATTCGGAGTTAAAATATCCCACGTTTCTGTTAAGGATGTTTTCAAAATGGAAAGCAGTCTGTATTATCGCATTGAAGATGTCTTTTCTTCACCCATAGAAGATATCAAATTGATTTTGCCAAAGTTTGCATTCAGAAAAATTTACTGGAATAATATTAAAGATAATTTAGAAAGTCATTTAAGGATGAATACGGGCAGAGTAAGAAGCGATTTTTTATACAGGCTTAATGAAAGCTTAGTGCAATTTCTTGAAGTGCTTGACATAAAAGAAAAGAAAAAGAAGGATAAGAAAATTGGAATATCAGTGCAAAATATCGAGAATAAACTAAAATTGATTAATAATGTAAAGAATTTGCTGTAATAAAATGAAAAAAGAAAAAGAAGAACGATACAGTTACGCGAAATGGTACGTTGATTTATTCAAGGACGAGCTTCCAAAGGAAACAGAAAGGAGCGCTTATTTGGGCTTGCTTGCTGAAACAAATTATAAAGTGTATATTAACATTGACGAATTTGTGAAAACCACAATTATTTCTGGAGCTACAGGAAATGGAAAAACTGTTGCTGGGCAGGTAATATCAGAAGAATTATTGTTAAAAAACATTCCAGTAATTGCCATTGATCCAACTAATCAATGGACAGGATTTAAAAACAAATTGGAAAATGAAAAAATGCTTAAACGCTATTCTAAATTTAGTTTGTTAAACCCCAGAAATTTTAATGTTGACATTATAAGATTTGAAGAGAGTAAAAATTTTAATATAAACGAAGCTATTGCTAAAAATAAGCTATCTGTTTTTGCAGCAAAAGAATTGACTCCAAAGGAATTAGATTCTTTAATTCTGGATATAACAAAAAACATTTTGGGCGCTGAACTCCTGAAAACAAATGAAATTAAACTGCTTTTAGTAATCGAAGAAGCCCATAGGGCTTTAGCGAGATATGGAAGCCCAGAGAAAGGATTTTCAAAACTTATTGCATCACTTGAAAAGTTTTCTGAATCAGGCATAGGCGTAGTTTTCATAAGCCAGCTTTTGTCTGATTTTAAGGAAGGTGTAAAACTCATTGATAACCATATTCAAATGAAAACGTCTTATGAATCTGATTTGAAAATGATTGAGGATAAATTTGGCAAAGATAGAAGAAAGTCTTTAGAAAAGGCAGAAGTTGGAATTGGCTTGTTTCGTAATCCAAATTTCAATAATGGCTACCCTACATTTGTTGAGTTTCGTCCACTCTACCACGATATAATCGGAATTAAACATTATCAATAACATAATTTTAAAAAAATAGGAACCCTCCCTCGTTTATTTTGTTATTCATCAAAATGTTCCCCAATCAGTCGTTTAGCCACTAAAAATTATTGAACTTAACTTTTATTTTCCGCAACCTATTTAAATCACTTAACTATTCAAAACAGTGTGAGAAGATGGGTGGTGTTGACGTTGATTTGGTTGATATCAGTGGAATGCCTGACACACAGCTCTCTGAGTTCTTGAAGAAAAATTCCATTGCTTTAAGCATTTTTGAAGCAAGAAGAGTTGCGGAGCTTATTGGCAGAAACCCGACAATCACCGAGCTTTACATCTTCAGCACGCAGTGGAGCGAGCATTCATCCTACAAGAGCAGCAGGTCTGTTTTGAAGTCATTGCTGCCGACACAGGCACCGAACGTAATTCTTGGGCCTGTTGAGGATTCTGGCATTGTTGAGCTCGGATATGTTGGCAGCGACAGATATGGCATTGTGGTAAGCCACGAAAGCCATAACCATCCCAGCCAGGTCGTGCCTTATGAAGGCGCTGCAACAGGCGTTGGAGGAATCATACGGGATGTGCTTTGCATGGGCGCAAAAGTAATTGCAACTGCAGACCCATTGAGATTCGGAAATCCCAATGGAAAGAACAAAAACAAAGTCAAGTATATAGCAAATGAAGTCATTAACGGGATTGCAGGATACGGCGATGCTGTCGGCATCCCAAATATCTGCGGCGATGTTTATTTCAATGATTCTTTTGATGAGAATTGCCTTGTGAATGTTGTATGCCTTGGAATTGTAAAGGAAAAAGACATTATTCACAGCTACGCGCCAAAAAATGCCGAAGGATATGATATTGTGATAGTGGGCAAAGCAACTGATAATTCAGGCTTTGGCGGCGCTGCTTTTGCGTCTTTGATATTGAACGACGAAGATAGGGAAAGCAATCGGGGAGCAGTCCAGGTGCCTGACCCATTTTTAAAAAACGTGATTATAAGGGCTTCTTACGCTGTTTTTGAAGAAGCAAGAAAGCAAGGCATAGAGCTGGGATTCAAGGACATGGGTGCCGGCGGAATAATGTGCAGCACCTCCGAGCTATGCGCTGACAGCAATTTCGGGGCAGACATTGATTTAAGCAAAGTGAATGTGTCAATGGAAAATCTTCCTCCTTATGTTATTGCCTGCTCGGAAACGCAGGAAAGGTTTACGTGGATATGCCCCTCTCAATTTACAGAAACCCTTCTTAAAATTTACAATGAAGACTTCGAGCTTCCTAAAATGGGAATGGGGGCAGGGGCTGTTGTCGTTGGCAAAGTCACAAAAAGTCAGGATTACATAATTAGGCACGATGGAAAAATTGTCTGCAACGTCCCAATTAAGATAATAACCCTGGGAATAAAATATGAGCGGGAGAAGAAGGCTCCAAAGCGGGATTTCAAGGAGCCAAAAATTTCTGAGCTTAAGAATTATAATAAAATTTTGCTCTCTGTCCTGCGCCACCCAAATGTTGCAAGCAAGGCAAAGGCGTACAAGCATTATGATACATCTGTCATGGGAAATGCGGTAATCGAGAGCGGATATGCCGACGCAGGAGTTATCAAAGCCGTTGACAACAGCGCATTCGGAGTTGCCCTGAAAACAGACTGCAATCCAAGATACTGCAGAATCGACCCATATTGGGGGGCAGTAAACGCAGTTGCAGAGTCAATGAGAAATGTTGCTGCTGTTGGAGCAATCCCGAGCGCTTTGACGGACTGCCTGAATTTTGGAAATCCGGAAAAGCCGGAAGCATTTTATGATTTTTACGAGGGAGTCAGGGGAGTTGCGGACGCTGCAAAAAATCTTTATTACAAAGGAACAAAAAATCCAGTTCCGGTAATTTCAGGGAATGTAAGCTTCTATAATGAATCTGCGTCCGGAAGCTCGGTCGACCCAAGCCCGGTGATTGCATGCATAGGTGTTTTGAAAGATTACAGCAAGGCTATTACAATGAAACTCAAAAAGGAAAACTCGGCTTTATTTTTGATTGGCGAGAGAAAAGACGAGCTTGGAGGCTCCGTATATTATGATGCCCACGATGAATTTGGCTCGGCTGTTCCCATAATAGATTTTGAAAGAGAAAGAAATTCCATTTACTCGGTGGTAGAGGCGATAAATGCAAACCTCGTGCTTTCATGCCACGATATTTCAGACGGCGGACTTGCAGCAGCTGTTTCGGAAATGATTCTCGGCGGGGATGCAGACGGGCGGATTGGTGCAGAAATAAATCTAGGATTTTCTGACTTAAGAAATGATAAGGCACTTTTTTCCGAGTCCTCGGGGTTCATAATCGAGGTCGAAGACTCAAAAATTGAAAAGCTAAGAACAATATTCAAGTTTTACAAAGTTGAATTAATCGAGCTTGGAAAGACAAAAGGGAATGGCCTGCTTGTCATGAAAGGCAACAGGAAAATCATTGATTTGCCAATATCAAAATTAAAGGAGTCGTGGACAAATGGTTTTGTGGAGGCTTTGAAATAAAAAAATGAAAAAACCAAACATTGCAGTCGTGTATTTTCCGGGAAATAACTGTGAAGAGGAATCGCTTAGGGCGGTAGTGGCTTGCGGAATGGACGGGAAGATTGTAAGATGGAACGAGCGCAAGGGAATTGAAAGCTATGATGGCTATATCATTCCCGGGGGCTGGGGGTACGAAGACAGAATCCGTGCAGGAGTTATAATCGCCAAGGACCCTATTTTTAATTTAATCAGGAAAGAAGCTGAAAATAAAAAGCCGGTTCTTGGAATCTGCAACGGGGCGCAGGCCCTTGTTGAGTGCGGGATGATTCCGGGCCTGAAGAACAAAATTGAAATGGCCCTTGCCCCAAATAAAAACCCCTTTGTCTCCGGCTATTATTGCACATGGGTTTACATAAGGCATATAGAAAACAACTCAATTTATACAAGAAGATTTGCCAAAGGCGAAGTAATTCCTGTCCCCATTGCCCATGGGGAAGGAAGATTTGTTACAAGAGACAAGGAATTAATAGACAAATTAATCAAAAACCGGCAGATTGTGTTCCAGTACTCAACAAAGGAAGGAAAAATTGAAGATAAATTCCCGACAAATCCAAACGGGACGGTGTTTAACATTGCGGCAATTTCAAACAAGCAAGGAAATGTCATGGCAATGATGCCTCATCCCGAAAGGGCGGCGTTTGTAAGACAGCTCCAGGACGCAAGCGAGTTAAAAAACAGGGCGGCAGGAAATGTCAGGGAAATGGAGAGGCCGGCACCGTCGCATTCACTATTTGCTTCAATGAGGGAACATATCGAGAAAGAAATTTTGTAACAATCATAACATAAGGAAGTACGCTAATAAAAGAAAAAGTTAGCGGGCCAATATCAGTAAGATTCCGAATTTACTTAAACAATTTTAATAAAATGAAAGCAGTTGAAATGATTGTGACGCTAAAAGTTCCTGACAATACTGCAATTACTGCTCTCCAGACTTTGAAAAGCCTCGGGTATGCTGAAATAGGGGATTTAAAGAGGGCGGATTACTATAAATTTACTGTGACAAGCGACTTGGAAAATTTCAAAAGCAAGATTTCAAAAGTAGACTTAATAGTAAATGCCAACAAGCACTCGTACGATTTCAGCCTGCCAAAAGGCGTCACAAAGATTTTGGTAAAGAACATCGACGATGCTGCAGAAAGCCTGCTCTTAATCCTAAAAAACAGGCTCGGACTCAAGGGAATAGCAAAAATCGAGCGCGGCATATTGTGGATCTTAAGCATAGAGGGAAAAAATCCCGGCAAAATTGCAGAAAAAGCAGCCAAGGAGCTTCTTTCCAACGAGCATTACCAGGAGTTTTCAATTTTGTGAAGGTGAAAAAATGAAAAAGGCATTGATAATATTCGGCTCAAAAGCGGACGAGAAAGTCTATAATCAGGTCGCATCCTCCCTTAAAAAGCAAAAAATTGATTTTGACTTAAGGATAAGCTCGGCGCACAAGACTCCGGATGATGTCAATGACACTTTAAAGAACAATTATTCCGTCGTAATTGCAGGCGCCGGATTGGCGGCCCACTTGCCGGGAGTGATAGCCTCAAAAGTAATCTGCCCGGTTATCGGAGTTCCATGCGAGGGCAATTACCATGGCCTTGATGCTCTTCTTGCGATTGCGCAAATGCCTCCTGGGATTCCTGTCCTTGCTGTGGGGGTCTCTCAGGCAAGAATTGCGGCTGAAAACTGCGCGAAAATGATGAAAAAATATGGCGACGTTCTTTTGATAGGGGATGAAAAAATCAAGGCTGTCCAAAAAGCTGTCGAAATTTTGAAAAAATTCAACGTGAAATTCTATTTTGCATTAAATCCAAATAAGGACTCGATAAACATCCAGTTTACCTATTTTGACGAGCCAATTGAGTCAAAAGACGAGCTGGTCATCTACTGCCCGCTTCTTGTTGAGGAGAATGACGCCCCGGAATCGGCCCTTAACTTTTTAAAGCACACAAGCCACGGGTTGTGGGTGGGTGTCAACAACGGCACAAACGCGGCGCTTGCCGCTGTCGAAATCCTGAATTTTGACGGCTCGCACTCCCGGAATCTTTTGGATTATCGGAAAGAGATTGGGGAAAAAGTACTCGAAGCAAACAAATGATCAGGAAAATTAATATATTCTGGCAACTTTCATTGAAATATGGTGGAAGCAACAAAAGCCAATGAAGAAATTTTTTCTAAAAAAACCCTTAGGGATCATATGTGGAGCATGGGAGTCCCAAAAGAAGCAAGAAGAATAATTTATGACTCCGCTGATGCGGCAGTTAATATCTCTCTTAAAATGCATGAAGCAGATACCGAGCTTGAAGCTGGCATGAATATATCGGGAGACAGGGTTAAAAGGATTGATAGAATTGCGAATGACCAGATGCAGGGAAAGCTAGCGAGCAAAAATCGTACTTTTAGCATTCTTGAATTTGGCTCAGAAGAATTGGACGAAATAATGGGCATAAAATTCGATGGAAGGCAGCAGAGATACTCTGTTGTAACTGATCCTCTTGACGGGAGCTCCCTTATAAAAGTTAATTTGGCCGTCGGAACATTGGTAGGGATACATGACGGGAAGATTATGGACGGAAGAAGTGGGAGAGACAAACTGATAGCTGCCGTTTATATGCTATACGGGCCTCTTACCACCTTAATGTACACGGCCGGCAAAGGAACTCACGAATTTGTGCTTTACCCCAACGGGAAATTCATTCTTGCGAACGAATATGTTAAAATGAAGGACCGAGGAGATATTTACAGCCCGGGCGGTTTAAGGAGCAAGTGGTCACTGGAGCACTCAAATTTCATCGGGGCGCTTGAAGCGCAAGATTATAAATTGAGGTACAGCGGGGCCTTAGTTGCCGATGTAAACCAGATTCTAAAGGGAGGCGGCGGCGTATTTGCTTACCCGGGCATTCGTGGCACGAAGGGTCTGGAGAACGGCAAGCTGAGATTATTGTATGAGGAGCAAATAATAGCGATGCTTGTCGAGCAGGCTGGAGGAGAAGCTACTGACGGGCTGGTTAAAATACTAGACATAATTCCAAAAGAGCCCCATCAAAAAAGCCCATTTATAACCGGAAGCAAGTACGAGATTGACTTAGCGCGCTATTACTATAAGGGCCAATCATAACCAAAAACCATTTAAATTAACGGAAAACCCTAAAGCCCGATTTTTATGATTTCAGACGCCGTCTTAAAAAACCAATTGAATTTTACATTGGATAAGACCAATCTGAAAATTGGCAAAAAATACGAGGGCAAGGTTAGGGATAATTATTCTGTTGACGACAAAAGAATAATTATCACGACTGACAGGATTTCAGCTTTTGACAGGGTTCTGTGTACAATACCATTCAAGGGGCAAGTGCTTAACCAGACTTCAGCGTTCTGGTTTAAGCAGACAAAAAATATCGTCAAAAACCACATGATAAGCGTTCCGGACCCGAATGTTATGGTTGTCAAGGAATGCAAGCCATATCCTGTCGAGATGGTTGTAAGGGGATACTTAACTGGCGTTACAACAACAAGCTCATGGTATAACTATAAGGGAGGAGTCAGGAATTTCTGCGGCAACAAGCTTCCCGAAGGATTGAAAAAAAATCAGAAATTTGCAAAGCCGATAATAACCCCATCGACAAAAGCCGAGAAAGGCGGCCATGACGAGTCAATTTCAGGAGAGGAAATCATAAAAAGAGGCCTTGTCGGCAAAAAAACTTACAGGAAAATGGAAAAGACTGCGCTTGCATTGTTTGATTTCGGCACAAAGCTTGTTGCAAAAAATAACCTTATTTTAGTGGACACCAAATACGAATTCGGAGAACT
>CAZGTJ010000036.1:940-8122 GCA_964528545.1 uncultured Methanosarcinales archaeon | reverse complement strand
CCTGAAACTGCGAAATCCGTAATCAACATCAACGGTCGTTTTAATGGATGCGCCCTTACAGCGACAAATTATAACTCGCAAAACGATAATTTAATCACGCTTCTTGACAAGCATACCAAGCAAATCTTAGTTGATGACAGATCTTATTGCTATACCGATCAGTCCAATGACTATTATTGTTCCTATACAGAGGAATGGCTGCCGACAGGGGGGTCATCAAAAAATCATCTTAGCATTGCACCATTTGAAGGAGTGGAGCAGCAAGGAGAGTGTTGTGCCTCAGACGAATGCTGGGACGGACAGGTTTGTGTTGAAAACCAGGAAAGCAACCCATTATCCCAGCCAAAGGAAGGACAGAGATGCATTGATGGAGCTTGGAGTGAGTCAACCTTAAAATTAAGCCCTGACGAGACAACAGCAGGGTACTGCTCAACCAGCTCGCAATGCCTTGTAAGCTCAACAAAGTGCATCGACTCCGGCCAGTACGACCAGGATAATTACTGCGAGAATGGAAACTGGTCTTCAAGGACAAAATTCCTTGCGCTCGAGCTTCTCAATATGAAGGAAGGAAGTGAATACAAACTGTTTTGCGATACACGAAACAACACTTTAAACAATCTTCAGTACTTAACTTCATCTCAGGATCTTGCGTCAAACACACTCTCAAAAATCCAGACAAACAACTTTTGCGTGATGGGTAACAACAACAAGATAATTCTTGCAACTTCCATAAACAAGGACATAGAGGAAATACCTCCCTCTGATCTTGATATTTTTGGAGTGACATCCTGCGATAATATTGCAATGGACGGCAATTACCATCCGTGTGATTCTTCAAACAAGGTTTGGTACAACAAGGGCATGAAGAGCTTGATTTACAGCAGCATCCCAATAAATGTCAAGGCCGAAGGAGACCTTCTTCAACTGTTCCTTGATTTCATAAAGAACCCCTTGGATAGCATGTTGTCTTCCATAGACCGGCTCATAAATCCTGTTGACGATTCTTACCTAAAGTCCATAAAAACATTTAATAAGCTTTATATGAGTGAGGAAAATGGGAAGCAGATTAGCGGCTCTATAGATGGCAGGTACCTTAAGAACCTTGTTGTCAAGTATTCGGGCTTTGATTTAAATGTTTGCAGTCTCATTGATGAGTTCAACAAGGACCCAAAAAATAAAGACGCATCATCCGGGGTGTACTGCGAAAAGGATGACACTTCAAACACTTATTTTGCGCTTGCACAGGGAAGTGCCGGCAACAATTTAAATCCTGAAGCGATATGGCCAGACTTGACTGCAAAACTAAGGACAAGTGGCCAGAGCTAAAATGAAACTAAGATGCAAATCACAAATCACACTAATCATGATTTTGGGCATAGTCCTTTTGGTAGTTATGGGTTTTGTTTTTTACGTTTCAAAAGTATTCATCGAGAAAAAAAACACACAAATCAAAGTAAGCCCGGGACAGGCTGCCATTGACATCCAGCCATTGAGGAAATTGGTCCAGAGTTGTGTTGAGAGGCTTGCGAAGGACGCAGTCGTGCTTTTGGGAAAGCAAGGGGGGTTCATTTACAAAAGCCAGGGCGGAACATTGGCTGATTATAGCGATTCGTACGAAGGGTCATTTTTTGTCCGAAATGGCAGGAACAAGGTAGTTTACGACATAATCAGGCCAAGATTTGCTGCAGAGCCCTACTCGGCAAAAGTGCCAGAGTATCCATGGCATACTTTTCCATACAGAACAGCAACGGCCAATGCAAAAGTTTACGATGGACTCTTTGGTCAGAACAACGTGCCACCCCTCGAGCGTAATGGAGGCCCACACTCTATACAATCACAGGTTGAGGCATATGTTGAGGGCAATATAATGAACTGCGTAAATTTTGAAAAGATGGATGCTTACACAATAGATGCCGGCCAGCCGCTTGCATCAGCCGTTATAGCAAATTCGCAAATCAGCACCAAGCTTAGAATGAACATTAAAGTCACAAACAAGGTGGGAGGAGAATTTACAGAGATTGATGAATTTTCAGCAAATACTAATATAAAATTCAGGGATTTGTATTATTTTGCAAAGGATCTTGTGGAGCAGGATGTCAGCAATGTAAAATTTAATATAGGCGGCATAGAAAATAACCGGGAGCCTTACTCTGTCAGGATAAAAAAAAATATTTACAAAAACGATGACTTAATCACTGTTACAGACAGGAAGTCCATAATAGACGGGTACCCTCTTGAGTACACATTTGCAAGAAAAAACAGGGCGCCGGCACTTTATTATATAAAGAGGACCAACGCCACTTATTCCCAGGATTATGAGCTGAACGAAACTGATATTGTAAAAGAATCCGAATTGCGGGCGGATGACCCTGACGAGGACGAACTTAACTTTACAATCATAAAGGGAGAGCACGGAGAAGATCCGGTAAGCTTTCCTTATGTCCTCAAGCTTCCTGATGTTGAATTTAAGGTGCAAGTCACCGATGGAGAGCTTGTTGACTATCAATTAATAAAAATATTCAGAGAATGAGATTATTAAAAAAAGAGGCAGTAGTGCTTTGCATATTCTTGATAGCAGGCGCTATTTCGGTTTACGCACAGACAGATGCAAGCGGCTGCTGCACAAATCCGGGAGCTGGAGACAGGGCCTGCTACGATGCGGCGTTAGTTTCAAGAAACATAGACTGTTGCCCTGCGAAAGCAAGCAACCCTTCTTATTACAAATCCGACCAAAATCCTTTTGGTCCTGTAGACCAGAATGACTGTTACTCCAACTTTTTTGTTCCATTAAGCGACTGCACCGGCGTCAGCGCGTGTAATCAGGGCTGCTGTTGTGACGAGAGCGGCGGAACAAGTCTGCCAAAAGCACAATGCCAAGGCCAGAATGATGAGTTCCACGAAGGCGCGACAGACTGTGCTGTTACATGCCCACCGAAGCAGTGCAACGACAACATCGATAATGATAAAAACGGCTGCGCTGATTTTGGAGGAGGTGATCTTGGATGCACCAGCCCTTCTGACGCAGACGAATCAGGCGGCTCATGCGTGACCAGCCAGTACGATTGCCTCAATCCTAACTACAAACCCAAGCTGACAAATTTTATGATCCTTCCTGTACAAGGTGAAAAAAAACTTGAGCTTGAATGGAAGGATGAATGCGGCATTAATATCTTATTTTATGAAATATCAAGGTGCAAGGGAAAGGGATGCACCAATTTTGCGCTTATAGGTACGTCAAGTACAGAATATTTCGAAGACTCGTCCCCAGACTTAACTTTTGACACAATTTACACATACAAGCTGACTGCAAAATACAGCATTCAGACTTACTCTCCCAACATAACCGCGTCCGGCAACATTGGCAGTGCAGAGTGCTACGGAAAATCTTTGTCATATTTTTGCGCTAACAATACACCTTATTCATGCAATGAGAAAAATCAGCTTATCCCCAAAGGCAGCAAATGTTCTTCCTCAAAAGTCTGCGTTATAGACGGTATCAATACAAACAGCCCAAAGCCGCTTTGTCTTGACAAAGTCCAATGCAGCAACTCATTTTTTGGATTTGACAAAAGCCTTGATGACTGCGAGGATGATGGCAGCCAATATTGCTTCTATGACAGAAGCCACTCAGCAGTCAATTCCTGTTTTAACTGTGACCCTTCAATGGCATGCTACGACTATAAGTCCCAGGACGCCTGCACAAGAGACAACTGCAGGGTCGGAGCCTGCAAATGGAAACCATCCGCTGACCAGATAGGGATTGGGGCATGTGTAAGCACGATCCAGTCAAACTGTCAGTGGTGTGAGAGCAAAGGCACAAAAACTCTTGGCAACCTTAGGTCTTTCAACTTGGTTTTTGATTACTGCACAGCCGAAAAAGCATACCTCCTTTCAGAATCAAAGTACCAATGTTTTTACTCGAACGGAAAATCAAAGAAATGCGACGACGTCATATGCAGGGATTATTCAAATTACTCATGCAGCTCAGAACCTGTAAGGCTTGACTCTGAAAACCGCATAATTCCAAGAGGAACAAGCGAGTGCAATATAAACGTCTGCCAGAAAATCAGCGAAGTTTGCGTCAAGAATGCAGACAATAATGATGCTGCAGACTGCAACACTCCGCTTTGCGAGCGAGATTATTATCCCCCTAATACCACCTTAATACCAATCACAAGGAACGGTAAGCTTGACAGCATCTCCATTCAGATTTATGACAAGACCAGCTCAAACACATCATCCACTCTGAGAACCACCAAAGACTATAAGACGTTTGTATGCCTCGAGCCCTGCGGCGAAAATGGACACCCTTACCCAAACTCGACAAGCGCATTGTCGCTTACCATAATCAACTTGAATGCCTATGATTCTGATACGAACTCAAGGCTCATTCTGTTTAAGGAGGGCACAAACACTCTCAGGTATTATTCACAGGATCCACAAAAAAATGTGGAAGTTGTGAAAAGATTGACTATCAATGCTTATCCAAACTCAACAGGCCCTAAGATCACGTTTCCAATTGAAGTGTCCGGAGCATCGATTGTAGGAGGCAAGTATTACACAAAGAGCCAGCAACCCGACATGAAAATAACTTTTTACGAGCCGGCAGCTCTGACCTTTGCAAGGCTGGTAAATCAAAAAACTAAGTCAGTTATGACATTTGATTATGACAAAAGCGTAAAGCCCTCTTTTACATTTAAGCCTGCACAGGCATTGCAGGATGCAGAATACGCTCTTGAAGTCAACGCAGTCAGCAACACAAGCATGTTCATGGATCCGCCACTGTCAGCGTCAATAATTATAGACAACACACCCCCAACTGTTGCTTTCTCTCCACCAGAGGGATCGGTCCTGAACAGCTCGTTTGCAACAATTAAGCTTACTTTTAATGAGGAAGTAAATCTTAATGAAGTAAGAATAAACGGCGCAAACATCAATGGCACTTTCACAACACAAGACAACAAGATTTGGACATCCTCCTACAATATATCGGATGGCAACAAGAAAATTGAAGTGACAGCAACAGACTACGCCAAAAATCAGGTTACGGCATCAAGCAGCTTTATAGCAGACTCGTATCCCACAACCATCAAATTCTACAGCCCAAAATATGGCAGCGCATCCACCTATACTTTCACACTTGCTGTTGAAACAGACAATAATGCTAACTGCAGATTCTCGTTGGATGTAAACCCTGAATATGAATACATGAACCAATTTGCAACAACAGGAGGCAACATCCATACCCTACCTTCCTACAACGGCATTAAAACCGGTGACACAACTATCCACAAGCTTAATGTCAAGTGCAAAGACCCTAAATGGGGAGTAGTGTCAAAAATTCTAGACTTAAGCGTGGATACGAGCCCTCCAATCTTGAAAACAGCTTTTGCCTTTCCAAACCCTGTTGTTGAGGAGCCAAAAATGACAACCTTGACTGCGGAAACAGACGAACAAGCAATCTGCAAATATAGCACCTCTTCAAGGGATTTTGCAAGCATGGAAGGGAAATTCGACGGGTTTGATGAAGAAAATTTCAAGCTTATCAGCAAGCACCAGATCGACATGGGCGACAAGACAAGTGATACATATTATGTGCTGTGTATAAACAGGGCAGAGCTCAAGACTGCTGTAAAGGAAATCCCTATTAAAGTGGACTTGAACCTTTTGATAGAAATCACTTCTTTCACTCCTGAATATTTTAATTCCACAAGCGTCACATTGGCAATTGGCACAAACAAGAAATCCCAGTGCCAGTATTCAATGGTTGAGGAAACCGTCAAGAGTGGCGAACTTTTTGGACCTCCGGATTATAGTCACACAAAGCAATTGACCATGCCTGCAGGGAAGCATAAATTTTATGTTATCTGCATGGACCAGTACCTTGCCAAATACTCGAGCGTGCTGCCGATAGAATTTACAATTGACACAACTCCTCCTATTATACTCTTTGTTGATGACAGCAGCGCACTTTCAGATAATCCTGAATACAGCTGGAGCACAGATTTCCTCAGGGTAAAGTGGAAAAGCATAGACAACGAATCAAGAGTTGCAAATCATTTGTATTCAGTGCTTGAATCATCCGCTTCAAGAACAATCCTTAACTCTACCAGCACCATAAACAACGATTGGCTGATAGTCATAGGCTCAAACGGCTCAAGCTTGGGGCTTACAAACAACAATAAGTACTATTTCAAGGTCAGGGCCAAGAATATTGTGGATCTTCTCAGCGAGGCGAAGGACAGCGATGGAGTTACAATTGACACGACTTTAAAGCCCCTCAACTGCACCAATGGAGTAAAGGACGGTGCAGAAACAGATACAGATTGCGGCTCTTCCTGTGATTTGTGTGAAATCGGCAAAGCCTGTATAATTAATATAGATTGTAAATCCTTCTTTTGTGACAAGGGAGTGTGCCAGCAGGGCCAATGCGATGACAATTCTAAAAACCAAGACGAAAGTGACGTTGACTGCGGCGGAGTATGCAATAAATGCAATAACAATAAGGCATGCAATGCCAACAGCGATTGCGCAAGCAACTACTGCAGTTTCGGGTCATGTAAAATTCCTGATGCATGCCACGACAGCATTTTGACTCCCGGAGAGGCGGACGTTGACTGCGGCGGGCCATGCCCTGATAAATGCGGTGAAGGCAAGAGTTGTAATGGTAACAGGGACTGCAATGATGGAATGGAGTGCCGTAATTCCGCATGCTTCAGGTGCCCGAATGACGATTGTAGCGTTTTACAAGAGGCTGAATTGGATTCTGATGGAGATGGAATGCCGGATTCGTGGGAAACAAGATATGATTTGGATCCGAATGACCCGAGCGATGCCGGCATGGACAATGATGAGGATGGACTGACAAATCTGGATGAATACCTTCAAAAGACCAATTTTGGGAGCACAAATCCAAATGAGGCGGACACGGATGAAGACGGTTATAACGACAAGAAAGAAGTAGACAACAACACAAATCCCCTTGACCCTGAAGACTTTCCAAAATCAAGCATCTGGAAAATAATATTGCTTGTCGTCGGAGGAATCATACTCGTTTCGGGATTTGGCTATCTAACATACAGTCTGAAAAACAAGAGGCAGAAGAAAGCAGATTTCCCAAAAAGCTTTTTTGGAGGCGCCTCCTCAATACCACGCATGCCAGAAAAAGTACAAGGGAACGTG
>CAZGTJ010000036.1:0-930 GCA_964528545.1 uncultured Methanosarcinales archaeon | reverse complement strand
AGTTAGGGATGCATTGAAAAGAAAAGAGAAGCAGAAAAAAAGAGAAAGGCAAAAGCTGTTCGAGGTATTTGGAAAAGACTCAAAAGATTCAAAGCAGCAAAAAGAGAGCCCTGACGCAAAAACAAATGCCGATAAAGAGGACAAGCAGGACAAGAAAGAAAAAAGGTCGAGCAGGCAGAAAAAACCTAAAGACGTTTTTGCAAGATTAAAGGAAATAACCAAAGAATCAAAGAAGAAATGATTGCTGATGAAAACGCGCAAGCAAAGGAAATCCCAGATTTACGGCCAGATTTTTATCTATATTCTGAGCGCCGTGCTCATAACAATGATAATGATTTACGGCTATTCTGCAATTTCCAAGGTAAGGGGAAAAAGCAATGACCTGTGTGTACTCAAGCTAAAGAATGACCTCGGAAACATAATAAATAGCATTTCTGAAGATTTTGGAACCACCAAATTAAAAGACTTTAGAATCTGCGAGGATTTTGACACAATATGCTTTGTTGAAAGCTTTGAAAGCCCAATCCTGCCTCTGAACATCCATCCCCGCATAAAGTCTGAACTAAATTCGAATACAGGCAACAATATTTTCTTTATCGGGGCATCAAAAGGCGAGGCGTTCAGCGCAGGAAAAATTTCGGTGGAGCCTGATGTGAATTGTTTGAAAATGAAAAAGTCAAGGATACATCTCAGGTTTGAAGGGAAAGGAGACCATATCGAGATATCAGAAGAAAAATGAGTGGCGATGAATAAAAAAGCAATAGAAATTCAATTTAACTGGATTTTTGTTTTGGTTGCAGGAGCTGCAATTCTTATTTTTTTTGGAATGGTTGTCTTCAAGCAAAAGGAAATCAGCCAGAAATCAGTTGAGCAGGACACTTTGAAGGCGATCGAGCTTATGATTACTGGAACAAGCGTCAGCAAGGATAC
>CAZGTJ010000035.1:0-8128 GCA_964528545.1 uncultured Methanosarcinales archaeon | reverse complement strand
TTATGATTATGGATTAACTTGTTCTTTATCTTCATCATCAATTTATCGATGCCGGCAAGCAAATTCCTGTCGTTTATTTCTGAAGCAAAAATTTTTCCTTTGATCTTCAAATTGCCGTGAAGCTCGTAAATCTCGCCCTTCTCGCGCCTGTGGACCGGCTTCAGGGTAATGTGCATCATCTGGATTCCGCCTATGTGCTCCGCAAACTTTCTCAGGCTGTGCTGGATTATGTCATTAACCCCCTCCATAGCAGAACTATCAATCTCCTTAAAGCCAGTTAATTCAAGCCTTACTTCCTGCGCCTCTTTCATGAGAAAAAGTTAAGCTAAGTCCATATAAAAAGATTGTGATTTACCATACAGGTGTGTAATCTATTCCGGTTGATGTTCTCTTTGAGTATTCGTCGAATTTTCTTATCAGCATCTCAATGTCATCTCTCTGGAATTTTCCCTTAAGCGAAATTTTTAGGTGGTTTTTTCCATTGTGCCACGAGGAGAGCCCCTGAAGAGCAGAGTCCAACACTTTCGGGAAATTAACAGATGCTGTAATCGGCGCCCCTGCCCGGTCAGGAGTGTATCTTACGCCGTAAAACGCCATTATTTTGCCGTCTACGGAATTTTTCCGGATGGACTCTGGAAGTTTACATGCGCCATCAATGTCTGGCCTGCAGTTTCCACTAAACCTGTAGGATTCCCATTTTGATATGAAATGCTGCATTACAGGCAATTTTGGCGTCCCTTTGTTCCACTTGGGAATTGAAATAAACTCGATAAGGTAATATTTGTACATCCTACAAAGGTAGCAAAAACCCATTTAAATAGGTTTCACTAGAATGCCCGAAGAATTTAAGATAAAAATATAAATTACTCATCATAAGCAGCTTTATGGCTTTAATCGAATCATTTTCCGGGATAAGGGGAATCTATGGCAGGGATTTAACGGAATCTGTTGCTGTCAAATACGCTTACGCGTATGCAAACCTGATAAAAAGGAAGGCGAAAAAGCAGAACATTGCGATTGTGATTGGAAGGGACACAAGGCCCTCTGGCCAGTTTTTGATGAATTCCATTATAAGCCTGATGGATTGCAATTTCATAAACGTTGGGATCGCGCCAACTCCGGCAATCGAGTTTGCAGTAAGGTATTTTGAAGCAGACGGAGGAATAATAATTACGGCATCCCATAACGAGCCATACTGGAACGGGTTCAAGTTTCTCGGGAATGACGGGGCTGTTTTAACAAGCAAGGAAATGGAAACTTTGGTTACTTCATGCAAATCATTTAAGGGATTTCACAAAATACAGGAAAGGAAGGTTCTTGACAAAAATTTGGAAGCAATTGAAAAATATTCTGAGTTTGTGCTGAAAATAATCGGAAAGGAGAGTCTCGAGAAGATAAAAAAGGCAAGCCTGAAAGTTGTTCTTGACCCGAACGGAGGCTCGGGGGTTTTTGCAAAAAGTCTCCTTGAAAAAATAGGGGTTAGCGTAATTGGAATAAATCTCGAGCACGGCAATTTCAAGAGA
This sequence comes from uncultured Methanosarcinales archaeon, assembly GCA_964528545.1. Lineage (GTDB taxonomy): Archaea > Nanobdellota > Nanobdellia > Woesearchaeales > GW2011-AR4. The sequence continues at coordinate 6,605 of CAZGTJ010000035.1, read as the reverse complement.
ATGATTGAGCCAACTGAGGACTCGATGGTTTACCTGAAAAATATTATCGACGAAAATGATGCTGATTTTGCGGCAGGCTTTGACTGCGATGCAGACAGAGTTGAGATATTAATGAAAGATGGAAGGCTCATGTCGGGGCATTATACCCTGGCCCTTTGTGTTTACGAGGCACTGTCAAAGGCAAATTCGGGAAACAAGGTTGTTGTAGTAAATGACGCGACATCAAATGTGGTAAGGGAAATTGCCCGAAGATTCAATGCAAAAGTCAGGGAAGTTGAGGTCGGGGAGACAAATGTCATACAGGAAATGCAAAAATCAAAAGCTATTATCGGCGGGGAAGGCTCGAGCGGAGGCGTTATAATTCCGCCTTCGAAATGCAGGGATGGGATCCTCACATTGCTGAAAATCATTTCTATAATTGCGGATGAAAGCAAAAAGCTTGGGGAAATTGTCGAGAGCCTTCCGGCATATTACACGCTAAGGGAAAAAATGGAGTTTGAAAAGGCAAGGCATGACACAATAAAATTATATTTGAAAAGATATTACAGCAGAAGAGGTTTTGAGGTAAAAGAAGCAGGCGGGATTAAAGGCGGATTGAAAATAATCACAGGAAAAGACTCGTTTGTTTGGTTCAGGGCTTCAAAAACTGAAGGAAGCATTTTTAGGGTGATGTCAGACGCCAAAAAATATTCAGATGCTGACAAATTATTGAAAGAGGCGGTTGAAGTTCTTAAGATGGCAAATGGCAACGGCAGAAGAAATAGCAGAAAAAGTTGAATTAAAATTGAAAGGGGGTTTTAATAAAAACAAGGCTCCTTCCCTCGAAGTAAGAGTTAATGCAGATGATAAAATGCCACAAGCAGAAGAATACATGAGTTGGGTAAGCTATGGAAATAAAACAAAGAAACAGGATTTTGATTCCTACAAAAGGCAATTGATAAAATACATCGAGAGGGTAATTAACTCAAAAGAAGACATGACCCAAAGAGTACAGCTAAAGACACTCAATTTGTTTCCGAAAAACGTCATGGGCGGAGTTTTGGGGTTTACGTACATTGGAGATAATTTCATGGGGAGAAGAGACGATTTAACCGGCTCAACAGGAAAAATGGTCGACATTCACGAGTCGATTCATACTCCAGATGAATATGAAACAAGGATTCTTACTGAATGGATTTTGTCGAAAGAAAAAAGAAAGTATGTTAAATAATCAATCGTAAGGAATTACTTTAAAACCGTATTTTCCTGCGAAAGCGTTTAAGTCATTTAAGTCGTGATACAGATTCCAGCCATCCAAATGTGGATAAGAGCTTCCGTATCCTCCGCCAAAGCTTATGGTTTCTGTTCCTTTCGCCCTGTACAGGGACGCACTTGGCACATTGACAACAGTGACGGGCATTTCGTCTCCAATTGTGGATACGTGATAATTCCTAAACGGTCTTTTTACGTCAGGATTCGGGCTTGGATTAACAAGTTTTGCCAAGCCTCCCAAAAACTGGCCTACTTTTTCATGAGGGAGTTCTCCCATAGCCTCAAATCTTATCCTTTGTGAATACGGTTTCATAGGATATTACAGGATGCCACTCTTTTTAAATCTTTCTATTTTAGTACTACTAGCAAGTGACTATTTTTAAAGAATTATGGATGATATTTAAATGGTTTATAAACGAGAATGGAAAAGAGATATTAATTTTGAATGTAAATAGAAATTAAGATAGCTGTTTTGATTTTCTTTGAAAATAGTATCAGGAATACTAAAACTGGTACGCTTGTAAAATTTTAGCTCTGTAGGAATCTATAGTTCCTTCCAAAACTGAAATTGAATGTTTTAATCTTTCAAGTTCTGGTTCCATTTTTCCTAATTTATTCCCAGCATGTAAAGTTCCACCAATTCCAGCCAAAGCATAGATTCCGCCTACTAAAAACATAGGTGGCAAAATAAATCCAGAAAGTGCAGCAACACCACCAAATCCTGCTACTCCTTTACCAGATTTATGGAGATTAATTTGTTTATTCCACTCTTCCGCAAGCTTATTAAATCTTTCAATTTGCTCATCATATTGTCTTTGGCATGGTTCTATTTTTTTTTCATATATTCTAATATTATATTTGCATGCAATCTTGACAAGCCTCTCATCCAAAACCTCCCTTATCCTTTGGTGAAGATCTATAGGTAAACCCCATTCTAATGCCTGTTTAGTTGTCATAGAAAAAGGATCGGACTCATTTTCAAGTAGCCCTCTCAAATCTTGTATACCGGAAAAATGATAATAATCTCGCAAAACAGTTGGCGCCCATAAAGTTCCCCCATATCTCACAGCACCCTTGTCTCGTATTTTTCCTCTTACCAGGATGGTTCCGTTTTCTTGATACTCTCCTACAACACCATCACAATTGCCTTCGACTGTAAGTTTACCATCTTTCATTCTAAATGCTGTATGGTCTCTCAAGTCTCCAACAGCTCTGACGTCTTTGTTTAGCTGATATCCAAAAAAATCTATAAATGGGGGTTTGCCAACGTGAATTACAGCCCCATTTTCCATATGCTCATTTACCAATGCGGATAAAAATAATCCAATATCCTTATCAATTTCGCGCTGAACAAGGGGATTAGTTAAGAAGAAATTTACATCAGCCCCTGTGGGTACGACAGATATTTGCTCTAAATTTTTTCTAAATTTGTCATAAGTTTGTTGATGTGCTCTTAGGTATGTTCCATCTGATGGCACCCTTTTCAGCGCATCTAACAGTTGTTTGCACATGTAATCTCTGTGCTCATCTTTTGTAACTTTCCTTCTAGACGAAACACCGGCATTCATTTCCCTGTCAGCTTCAGCATCGTGTATGAAGTCGTCAATAGACATGTTTATCTCCTTCTTTTAGACTGGCCATGCCGCAAAGACATCTCACCAAGAAATCTTGCAAAGTCAAGATAAAGGGTGTAATCTCCAAGAGATTTTCCCGGTAGCCCTCCATTCATAAATAGCTTAAATTTCTCTCTTTCAGCAGGTTTTATAGGACCACCATACTCTGCCAGAGCAGATTCTAGTTCTGACAATCTTTCTTTTTCGATTTTAGTCATTCTGAAAAGTGCCTTAAAGTACACTTCCAGTGTGTGGTAGTCTCGAGCGTATTGAACTAAAGCGGTTCTGTCTGGCCTTACAGTCAAAGCCCGGCTGTCACTATTTCCTGTTTGGCTTTTGATTAGCCCTGAAACTGGCTCACCCAATTTCTGAGTTTGTTCAGCGAGATATAGTTTAGCAGCTGAAGAAGTAATTCCTCCTTGTTTCTGGATAGCTTCCATTATGGCTTTTTTTGTGCCTGGCCCTTCTGAATTTAGCACTTCTGTCACAATATCTGGATCAAATCTTTTGTCATCATACAAGAGAGCCCAATACGCCTCGCGCAACATTAAAGCGTTATCCTTAGCCCATTCTAATCTTTCTACGACTTTTCTTGTTTCCACAATTTCACCACTTAGAAGCATCCTTTGATAGGTATCATTCATTTGCTCTGCATTAAATCCGGGAAGCTTTGGAAATTTCACCCCAAGTTGCCTGAACATTGAAGCCAAACCCCTGAGGTAATCTGAAATTTCAAGTTCAAGTTTAACTCTTTCTTCAAAACTTAATTTATCCCATTGGATTGTGCGCCTTTCTATTAATAGTTCTAAATTATGGAATAGCTGATTCGCAGGCACGTCTCTCTCCTGATAGGAATGAAACCTTTGACCCTCTCCACGATACATTCTTTCGGCTTCTTCTTCAAGTCCCATTTTTCCGTATAAATCAGCTTATTTGCACTCTCCTGCTTAAGTAAAACTCACAAGATTTTACAAGCCTATTCGACGGACATCCTGCCTTTTCAAATGCGCTTGTAGCCCATCTGGGCAATATCTGCATTCTTCTCACTTGATCTCCAACAGTACATGTACCATACCTTCCTTCAGGTGACGATTCAACAATTATGCACTCTTTTGGACCACCTTTTTCTCTGTACCTGCAATCCATTTTCATAGGATAACTGGTGTATACATTTACCTGTGGCTGTATGCCGGTTGGAGTACCTACCATTTTAATTTCTTGCATTGGCGTTTGTTGTCCTACAACCCTTTCAATACCCCTTATTTCTCTTGTTTCATTTAAGCCATGCTCAATTTGCTCAATTCTATGCTCCATACGGTTCGCTTTTGTTATAATGCCTGATGCAAATTCTTTCAGAGTCTCAACAATAGGCTCCACGATTTTCTTCATTTTTTCTTCTTCTGCCTGCTGCCTTAAATACGAAAAGTAGCCGCCCAAATGAGCATAGCGTTGCTCGTCTGTCATTGCTTCCCATTTACCATATCTAATTTCAAATTCAATTTTTCCAACTTGGCTTAAAGCATTCCAAGTCCTGTCCATTTTTCCTCCTAATTGCTCATCTCTATCGAGTCTGTTCATTTTAAGCTTTCTTGAAAAATTGACCTCTCCAAAATAGTAACAATATAAATCAAGTATTTAAATTTTTTGCGCCAAATTTTGTAAAAACCTTTAAAATCCATCAATTTTTCTAATGGCAAATGGTCAAAATCAACATCATAACCCAAGGCTGCAGCTCAAACCTTAGAGAGTCGGAGCTGATGTCAGGCCTGTTGAGAAACTCGGGCTATGATGTTGCCCATAATGAGAACCACGCTGATGTCAACGTTATCAACATATGCACTGTAAAAGGCGATCATACCGCCTTAAGGGAAATCAAAAAGACAAGAAAAGAAAATCCTGAAAAAAAGCTTGTCGTCGCAGGATGCATATCCCAAAGCATAATCCCGAAAATAAAAACCCTTGATGAAAATATCAGCCTTGTAAATACACATAATTTTGGAAGAATCTCATCTATTGTTGAAAACTCCCTGAATGGAACTGTTTTAGAATTATTGGACAAAAAATACGAGCCAAAATTAAACCTACCGTCTGTAAGAAAAAATCCCATAATAGGGATTGTCCCCATATTGAACGGCTGCAATTACTTTTGCACGTTCTGCTCGACAAAACTGGTCAAGGGAAAGCTGTTTTCTTATCCAATAGACGCGATAAGACAGGATGTTAAGGAACACCTCAAGGCAGGATGCAAAGAAATCTGGATTACGTCAAATGATACCGGCGCTTACATGGTTGAGCAAGGCGGAAAGCAAAGAATAGTTGAATTGCTAAAACAGATTCTATCAATTCCAATGGATTTCAAGTTAAGATTAGGCATGATGAATCCCGGCAACACGATAACGATTCTTGACGAATTAATCGATATTTACAAAAATCCCAAGATGTTCAAATTTTTGCACATACCTATACAGTCAGGCAATGATGAAATCCTGAAATTAATGAACAGGAAGTACAAAGCTGAAGATTTTATTCAGGTAGCTGAAAAATTCAGAAAAGAAATTTCAGAAATAACAATCTCAACGGACATCATCGTAGGTTTCCCGTCAGAAACCGATGAGCAGTTCAACGATTCATTAAATATATTGAAAAAAATAAAGCCAGATGTGCTGAATTTGTCAAGATACGCTGCAAGAGACGGAACTATAGCTTCCAAAATGAAGCAGGTTTCAACCAACAAAATGAAAGAGAGGTCAAAAACAATGACAGATGAGTACAGAAAAATCGCTCTTGAAAACAACAAAAAATGGATTGGGTGGAAAGGAAAAATCCTGATAGATGAGGAAGGGAAGGAAAATTCATGGGTTGGAAGGAATTATTGCTACAAGCCCGTTGTTGTCAAGGGGAATTTTAAACTTGGAGACGAAATTGATGTTAGTATAAATGATGCGACAAGCTTTGATTTGAGGTGCTTTTAGAATCATCAAGAGGTACCACAAAATTGGCAAGCACAATGTAAGTGCATAACAGTGGATGTTCAACAAGTTTCTTATTAGCCAAGAAAAAAGTTATTTGATTAAATCAAAGTTCTCAATTCCTTATAATCCCCGCCCATATACAACGCATCGGCCACCGGCTTGCAAGTCACAAATCCATTACGGGTGTTCACACCTTTTCCAAATCCTTCGTCTTTTTTGAGTGCATTCGTTCCTTCGTTTGCAAGCCTCAGCAGATAAGGCAGAGTTGCGCTTGTCAATGCTATGGTTGAAGTTCTTGGATAAGCGCCGGGCATGTTAGTAACACAATAATGCGTAACTCCGTACTTGACAAAAACGGGATTTGAGTGGGATGTAGGCATGGATGTTTCCACACACCCTCCTTGGTCTATGGACACATCAACGATCACGGAGCCTTCCTGCATTGTTTTGACCATTTCTTCTGTAATAACATGAGGGGCTTTTGCTCCTGCCACAAGAACGGCCCCAATAACCAAATCAGCATCCTTGATATGCTCGGCAATATTCTCCGGGGTTGAGAGCAGGACATGCGATTTCCTTCCAATAAACTCTTTCATGTTGTCCATTCTTTCTTCATGCCTTCCAAAAATAAAAGTATTTGCACCAATTCCATAAGCTGTTTTTGCAGCATGCCTTCCAACAACACCATCTCCAATAATGACTACCTTTCTATAAAAATGACCAAGAACCTCACCGCCCATCATGCCTTTTCCATTATCGTAATTTGCAA
>CAZGTJ010000034.1:5892-8161 GCA_964528545.1 uncultured Methanosarcinales archaeon | reverse complement strand
GTCTGGGATATTGTCCACAACAAGCTGAGCGCAGTCGAGCTTGCTTATTTTGTTGCAGCATGCTACACCAAAGTCATGAGCAAGGGCGAGACTGTGCTTCTGACAAAGGCGATTGCCGAAACCGGCGATATACTGAATCTAAACAAGTACCCAATCGCAGACAAGCACTGCATCGGCGGCATCCCTGGAAACAGAACAACAATGGTGATAGTCCCTATCGTTGCTGCAGCCGGATACTACATTCCAAAAACAAGCTCGCGCTCGATAACAAGCCCTGCAGGAACGGCAGACACAATGGAGGTCCTGGCAAATGTGTCTTTCCCAATTCACAAGATGAAAAAAATTGTCACGAAGACAAGAGGGTGCATTGTCTGGGGAGGGGCATTAAACCTGGCGCCTGCCGACGACAAGATAATTGCGGTTGAAAGGCCGCTTGAAATTGACGCAGAATCAAACCTGCTCTCTTCAATAATGGCAAAAAAGCACTCCGTTTCATCAACTCATATCCTGATAGACGTCCCTGTCGGAAAAACCGCGAAAGTCAAGACGGTTGGCGAAGCTTACAGGCTGAAGAAGGATTTTGAGGAGATAGGAAAAGAGCTGAAGAAGCATATCAAAGTTGTGATTACCGACGGAAGAGAGCCAATTGGAAACGGCATCGGCCCTGCCCTTGAGGCAAGAGATGTTTTGTGGCTGTTAAAAAGGGATCCAAGAAGGCCGATTGATTTGGAAAAAAAGTGCCTGATGATGTGCGCGCATCTTTTCGAAATGATGGGGGAAAAAGAGGGGATGAAAAAGGCAAAAGAAATTTTGGAATCCGGAAAAGCTTACCAGAAGATGGTTGAAATAATCAGAGCGCAGGGCGGCGAGGAAATCCCGGCTGAAGATATCAAAATCGGGGAATTCTGCGCCCATCACCCGTCAGGAAAAAATGGAATCGTCAGGGAAATTGACAATCTTCTTGTTTCAAAAATTGCAAGGGTTGCAGGCGCCCCGGTAAACAAGGGGGCAGGAATTCAAATTCACAGGCACGTTGGCGAAAAGGTAAAGAAAGGAGACACCTTGTTTACAATTTATTCAGAATCACAGGTTAAACTGGATTACGCAAAGGACATCGCCCATTCCGGAGAAGTATTCAGGGTTGGATAACTCATTCATTCTCCAATAGCACCTTCATCGACAAGACAAGGCTTATTATTTTTGCAAAGTACATTAAGGCGTAAGAGCCAATCAAAAAAGCGTATCTTGCTTTTGGCAAATCAAAAAATTGCATAAACCCGGTCAGCACGGCAAACAAAATAACTCCCGCAATATCAGTTAACGGGGCAATCCAGTATTTGCGCTGGAATTTTTTAAGGAAAATGTAAAGAAACAAAAAAATAGAATAAGCCTCAAATACAATCAAAATCTCCGATGAAATAATTACGTCAAAAATCGGGCTCCAGAAAAAATTCTTTCCAAAAATATTGTAGGCAACAAAAATTAGATGCAGAGCCAGCGCAATTGCTAAAACTGCAAAAAGCGCCTTTTTTCCGAGCTTTAAGTCAAAACTTGCTTCAGAACCTTCCATCTATTTTTTCCCAAAAGGCAGTATTCCTTTTACTTTCCCAAGTATGCTTTCCTTTTGCTCGGGCTTTGGCTCCGGCGCTTCTTCCCCGACTTCCTTTAGTTTCTCAGGCTGTGCCGGCGCAGCCGCCTTTTCAGCCGCCCTTTTTGCCTCTTCCGAGAGTAAATTGAAATACTTGTCCAGATCAGGTGTTTTCATTGCAAGCGTTTCAAACCCCCTGAGCAGCTTGTCAGTGTCGTCAAACTTGTGCCTGAAATCGTCAGTCAGCTCTTTCTGCAGTTTCTCAAACCTGTTGTTAATCAGCTTGATAATGCTTCCGGTGTATTTTTCAAAGTCGTCCATTTTTGTAATCAAATTTTCCATCTCCTTTTTGGTTGCAAAGTCGGCCATTTTTACTTTAATGGAATCAAAATCCGAGCTTATCTGCTTGAATGACTTGTCCAAATCCTTGACAGTGTCTGCAAACTTTACAAAATCAGCAAACTTCTTGTTCATTTCGGTAAAGATTGTCTCGACCTTGTCAGCGTGCCTTTCAACAACCGATTGCACTTTTTTTACTTCAAGAAGCGCCTTTTTTGCCTCCTCATTTAATTGGATGACCTGCTCCATCCCCCTGAAAATATTGACCCTCGCCTTTACGTCCTTAAGCTCTGACATCATGTTGCCGACAATTGTCTCGCTGCTCTCGATGTTGGCCTTTAG
>CAZGTJ010000034.1:0-5882 GCA_964528545.1 uncultured Methanosarcinales archaeon | reverse complement strand
TAGCGCCTCGATTTTCCCGTCCATCTTTCTAATCTCAATCATCATCTTGTCAGGCTGGACAGTTTTTACAAGGTCAATTGCCTGGGTTGCCTTGGCCTCCAGGTGCTGCGACGACTTGTCTCGCTCAATCATCAGGCTTCTTAACTCGCCAACCTGCTCATTAACCCTGGAAAATCGTTCGCCGACTGTCTTTTGCATCTCAAAGAATGTGGTAAACTGCGCTTTCAGCTTTTCAATGTCTGCCGTAACCTTGGCCATTGCAAGCTCGCCTGCGCCCCCTGCGCCCTGAGGGATCTGCACAGGGGCTGCCTCGGCAACAGAAATTTCGGCGCCTGCATCTTCCGATTCCTCATACGTTTCCTCCTCTTTTTTCTTTTTTTTCAAAAATGAAAACATGTTACATCCTTCCTCTCAGCTCACTTAGCCTTTTGAACACTTCCTTTTTCTGCTCATTATTAAGCTTTTGGTAAATTTCATAGCATCTCATGTAAAACCTGCGCGCATCGCCTGTCTGCCTTGTCCTTAGCAATTCTTCCATCCTGTCCATCAAATACAACACCGCGCCAAGCAAATTTTTCTCTGTCATGGACTCGACCAAAAGAGACTCTGCATCTTTGATTTCGCTTTTTGCCTCCTCCATGAGCGAAGTTACCTTCTGGACGTCCTTAAAGTCCCTTGTCACTTCAACATACTTGATTTTTGCAGGGATTGACGCTATTTTCATCTCGACAAAAGCCGTGTGAGCCCCTTTTTTCCTAAGGAAGCTTATTCCCTGCCTTACATCATTAAGCTGGTTTTTCAAGTCGTCCAAAGTCATGTCAATTCCTTCCGGCATTTTTTCCTGCTGTTCTTTCTGATTTATTTTTAGCTTGACTATCTTACTTTTGGCTAATTACCTTTTGCGCCTCTGCGCATTTTGCCAAAATCAAGGGCTTGAAATCCTTTGGGGTTTGCTTGTATAACTCCTGCATTTTTGAGTATTTTGCAATCGCTTCTGCCTTTTTGTTGTTTGCAACCATTGCTTTTATCTGGACAAGCAGATTGTCAATAGAATTCCTTATGTCATCAACGTCCACCATATTGTCCTGAGGCCCTTTGCCCCCTGAATCGCCCGTGCTTTTTGATTCTTCCTTTATCATTGCAGTTGCAGTTCCGAATGAAGGCTGGTTCGCCGCTTCCTGTGCAACTTTCTCATCCCTTTCCTCTTTCTTCTCCTTTGCCCTTTTTAGCTCCTCCTCAAGCTTGCCCTCGTCATAAAACTTGACTTCACGCCTCTTGGGATATTTTCCTAATTTGTCCCACTGCGCCTTTACTCTTGGAGTCAGCCCCTCAAGATAGATTTTTACCATGTTGAAATTTCCGGATTTGACTTTGTCCTGCGACAGCTTAAGCTCGAGTTTCAAGTCAAAAATATCTATTCCGTCCTTCTCGAGCTGGTCAAGCTGGTACTCAAGATCATCGATAATGTTGTTGTACTTGTTGTAGTTCTCAAGCTCGTCGTCCGAAATTCTCGTTGTGCTGTGCATAGGCGGCCTGAAGGCAACGAAATAAGGCTTGCCCTTATTGTACGCTGAGTTCTGGACTATTCCAGTACCTTGAGCTGCCTTGACTATCGACTGCAATATTCCCTCTCCGTATTTTTCCTTGATTCTGTTAAGGTCGTTTTCGTCTCTTGTCCTTAGCTCAACTTCCGTGTTTATGTTCGCCAAAACCTCCGGCGGGAAATCGCTTACAACTTGAGATATCAATACGAGCCCAATGCCCCACTTTCTAAATTCTCTTGTGGCCCTTTCAATTTGGGTGAAAACAGTTCCTGTTCCTCCGTATTTTGGCAGCAGCGAGTGGATTCCATCATAAACAATCAAGTACTTCAGCTCCTTGCTTTCAGGAAGATTTGCCTTAAAGCATTGCTTTATCGTGTTTGCCACAAAAATCTCGACGTCTTTTGCCTCAAGCTTGCTCGTTACGTAAATGTCGATTTCACCTTGCCTGAACATTTTCCTGAAGTCAACAATCTCCCTTGGCTCTGTCAAAAGGTGCACGTTCCCGTTAAACGCCCTTGCGTCTGTTTTTTTCATGTTGAAATTTCTGTAGAGTCCGAGCAGCTTTTTGTCCTCGAGCTTCCTTAAAAACCCAGTCCATTGTGCGTTCGGGTCGAATACCACCACTGCAACATTTTTCAGCAACGCTTCCTCTACCAAGACCTGCGCAACAACGCTTTTTCCTGAGCCGCTTGAGCCTGCGACTATAGTGTGAATCTGGAACAAGTCGAGGTCAAAAAAAGACTTCGTGCGCGATTCTGCAACTGTTCCAACCCATGCAGTCCTGGGACCGGCTTTGGGCAGCGCATTAAGGTCAAGCTCAATCTTGTATCTCCTCTTCGACTCTGTTTTTTTCTTGTAAACGATAAACCCGAAGGTTCCTGTTCCAAGTGTTCCAACCACAAGTGCAAGAACCCACAGCGGAATGAGCCCAAAGACGGCATACTTGTAAAATGGCTGGACAACATGGAAAATTGTCGAAGCCTGCGTGTTTAATTCAAGAAAATCAGCATTTACTTTCAGGGAATAATCTCCTATTTGCATGTCATCCGGAATCTTGAAAGTTTTTAGCAGCGAGAACGATGTGTGTATGACGACCTCTTCCTGCTCGATAAAGATGCTCCTATTTATGTTTATTCCTTCAATTGTGTAGTTCAACACCACCTTGTATTTTTCCTCGCTAAGCAAATTCTGAAGGTCAACAGTGTACTTGAAATTCTCCCCAGCGGTTACAGACCTCTTTAATGGAGTTATTTTTATCAGCAGTGATTCAACGGACAGCAGGTCTTTTTCCATTACTAAAATATAAATGGGTATCCTCTCATTTATATCGCCGGAAATAACAAAAAATCCTTCGTAAACGCCAGGTTCTACATTGCCAAGGAATGTTAGCGTCACTTCGCTTGTTGCGCCTCCGTCAATTATCGCCCTGTCCTTGTCGACTCTTGTCAGCTGCCTTACTTCCCCTTCAACCGAATACCTGACTGTAACGGACTCATCTTTCAGGTTTGTAATCTTGATTGGAACGGTTATGTAATTTCCAACTTTCAGCTTTTTAATAATCTGCTTTACCGAAACTTCGTAATCTGAAATTTTTGTGGGCTGCTGCAATTGTGCTGGAATTCCCGTCCCTGCGCCTCTTCCAGGACCTTGTCCCGCTCCTTTTCCTGAGCCAAGCCCGGCCCCAGAGCCTGCTCCGGAACCAGCGCCCTGCCCTGCCCCGAGGCCGGCTTCTGTCGTCGTGTTCATTGTGAAATTATAGTATGTGGTTGCGCCTTCGGTTGCATTTATCACTGCAATATGGTTTACGTATCCGGAAATTGTCCCAACCAGATTGTGGGTTCCAGGAGGAATATTGGGAAGATAATAAGTACCAGTAGAATTTGTCACGTTGGTTTTTCCTGCAACGCTGACATAGACGCCACTTAGGAGAGTTCCGGTTGATGTCCTTACTATTCCTGTTATTGTCCCATTTTGCTGCTCAGACGGAGCAGCGGTGAGCTGCCCCATGCTAAAGTTGAATTCAGTTATGGTATTTGCAGTGATGTTGACCGGGGAAAAGTAATTGTTATACCCGATCTTGACCGCAACCAGGTTTGTAGTCCCCTGAAGAGAGGTGATATTATAAAATCCAAGGCTGTTTGTTAAATTTGAAAAGCCTGCAACAGTCACAGTCACATTAGCGATAGGAAGCCCTGTAACATTATCCTGGACATAACCTCGTATTGTTCCGCTTTGCAGAGTTGTTCCTTCGGGTATTGTCAAATTATCCGTTGTTCTCGCAAGCGTCATGTTGATGATAAAAGTTATGTTGGTGTACGGCTCAATTGAAAAATTGCCAACAAACGAATCGTATGCGGTCTTTACGGCCGCAATTACATGGGTTCCCCTCTCGACTGTAAAAGAATAATTTCCAGTGGCGTTTGACTCGGTTGTTAGGCCGTCAATGCTAAGCGTGGCATTTGCAATCGGAAGGCCTGTTGAATTGTCCCTTACGTAACCAAAAATTGTGCCATTTGGCCCCCTAAATCCCAGGAACCTGCTCATTGTCAGATTCACCGGTATGGTTGTTCCGATTCCAGTCACATTGATAAAAGAAATGTTTGTGTTGTACCCTTCCTTGATTGCAACAAGCACGTGTATTTTGTTTGCAGGAACTGTCATGTTGAATTGCCCGCTTGAGTCTGTAAATGTAGTATTGCCTCCTGCTGCAACTGTCGCGTTAACTATAGGCAATGTCGTGTTATGGTCCCTTACAGTTCCTGAGATAAATGCATCCCCGACCTGTCCCGAGCCAAACCCTGCAGGGCATTCGTCATTCGGGTCCCTGAAAAAATACCATGTGGATGTGGTGTTAGGGATAGGAAGCATTGCCTGATAGTCAACATTTCCTCCTCTGAAGCTTGTTTGCATCTGCGAAAAAATCTTGATGACCATCACAAGCCTCCCGCTGTCGTTTAAGATTCCTGTGAAAAACGTCGCATTGTCGGGCTGGTCATTGACGTAAGTGTAGACTGCAGGTATGTTCGAGATATTTGTGCTTCCGACAAGAATGCTTTCCACCCACCTGAATGTATTATTGGCCCTTTCAGTCGTTAAATTTGACAAATTCAAATAGTCCCTGTCAATCATGTCTGCGCTTCCAGCTCTTAAATTGCTAAAATTAATTGTCGCGTTCAGGCTTGCATAAATCTCGTTTACCGCAGGGCTTGGATCGACGCAATCAAATACAAGCGTAAGGCTCGTTAAGCTCCCAGGGGTTAAGGCAGTGCTTTGCTGGTCAGAGAACCCCGACTGCGCAAAAACAAGCCCATGGATGCCTGCCCACCTTACCGTCTGCTCCCGCTGGTCCACTAATATTTCGGTTACTGTGCCTGCCTGTGAATCGACTCTTGTGCCTGCAAGCCCGATATATTTTTGAATGAATATTAGTGAAATCACAGCTACCACTACCAAAATCATAAGGAGCGGATAGTATGCTGAATTTTTTTCAGGAAGATTTCTTGTTTTCATTTTCCTCTTTTGCTTTTTCGTTTATCAAAAATTCAAACCCGTGGCTTCTGCTTGCAAAAAGCTTTTCGTCAATTTTTTTGTCAATCCAGTCAAGAATTTCCATATCCAAAGTCACGGTAATTCTTTCCTTCATTTTTCTGACTCGATCCTTTCGTTTTGTGTCTGGTAAAAATCTGCGGAGATTTTTTCAGAATTCATTTTTGATTTTGCCAAGAACTCAAGCGCGTGGCTTCTTGTTGCAAAAATTCTCGAGTCTACCTTCTTATCCAGCCACTTCAGAAGCCCCTTGTCTATTGTAATTGTAATTCGTTCTTTCATTTGTTCCTGCGAGATTTGATTAAATCATACGACTACATACTTCCGTGCATAAAATCATATATAAATATTTCGTTTTATATACTAGTATACATTTTTATATATAAAAATACATATAAAGTATGTAATAGTATGTAATTAAATTTGTAATTAATTAAACAAATTAAGCAAGCAGTTAACTAGAAAAGCAAGAAATATATTACCCCAGAAAAAAATCCAGCTAAAAAAGAAGCTCAGAATATTTCTTTTTTTAGGACTGCTTGTTCCAAGCTGGCTTTTTTAGCGCCGTATGCCAAGGTGATAAGAAATGAAAGCATGAACACAAGTGCAGGCATACCCATATTCGCTGCAGGATTCCACCCGCCGGTTTTAACGTGCCCAATGTAATAGGCAACAATCATCTCGATGACGCCGAATAAGGATGCGAGGCGCGTCAAGACTCCTGCGGCCAGGGAAAGGCCTATCATGATTGCAAATAGGCCAGCAAACCAGATCAATGTGCCAAAGGCAGCG
>CAZGTJ010000033.1:956-8252 GCA_964528545.1 uncultured Methanosarcinales archaeon | reverse complement strand
AGCAGATTGCGCTTAATGCAAATGTAATCAACGTAAAGGTTCCTTTCTGGACTGCACTCAAGCAGGCGTTCATGGTGTTTTTGATAGCAATTGTCGTGCTGCTTGCAATGGTTGGATTTGTTGCAGGGCTTAACAATTACATATCGGAAACAGAAGAGCCGGATGAAGATGATGTTGTTCCTTATTACACTTAATTTTGTTTTTTATATTCAATTTCAGTGAAATTCTTCACACTTCGCATGGGAAATTTCCTCTGCACTCAATTTGCCGCCATTGTCGTTGCTGAACGCATTACGCTACAAAATAGCACTTCGTGCTTGCCGTTTGATTTGATTGAAAATAGAATAATATGGGGACGTAGGGACTTTCAAGATGCTTTTGCATTATTTGAACCCTAATCAGCCGGTATCGCCATAATTTAATTCATCGCGTGAGCTCATCGCTCCAGACTTGTTCTGGAGCCGGCGATAATAGCCAGGTTATACGACGCCCCCCTGATTAAAAGAATTTTTTGTCGTTATATAAATATTGTTGTTTATTTTTTTGTTATGTCCAGTAGTTTTATTGCGTCGAAGTTTTCAACTCCAGATTTGCTTCAAAAACAAAAAGCATAAATACCAGTGTCTTCAGAGGTTTGTTGCGCGGGGTTAAATTGCAAAAAAAGAGTTTTTACCTTTGGAGATGTACAAGCAAAAAGGCTGCCGTACCCGTATTGCTTGCTTCTTTTGTTTTTGCTGCGCTGGTTCTTGCTTCATTTTCTTTCGGTGCCGTCATAACCGGGAATTTCACTTTGGATGATGTTGATGACAATTCTGCAGATGCTGCATTCAACTTCACGTCTAATGTTACCGGCTCGGCAGGGCATATCATAGCAAATGTAACCGAGGTAAACATTCAAAATGGAGGCGCAGTTCTCCTGAATCAAGGCGGAATAAAGTTTAGAAATATCGGGCAGAAGTCCTTTACGGACTATAATAACATCAATTCCGTTAATCTCTACAATTTTACCGATGAGTGGGGCCAGGGGTACTCAAATTCATACGCCCAGGTCTCATTTTTTCCTCCCTTTATGGGCGATGCAGTTCAGTTTATCATACCAAGCGGCTCAACAGGATACTACCACGGCTTGTTATGGATAGCCAATGTGACCGGAGGCAGCAACATCACTATTGTCTACAAACTAAACAACCAGTCTAATAATAACACATTTGCCACATTAAGCGCTTGCGAAGCTCATACGACACCGACAAACTGTACAAGCGACACTGCCAATCAATGTGAGTGGGAAGGCACAGGCGCATTGTGCCGGCAAAGAAATGAGAACTTTAATTTTGAATTGCCGCCTGCAGACTGCGAGATGCTGCCGAAATCAGCTTGCGATAGAATCAACAGCACAGTCTGCTCTTGGAATGCAAGCATAGGGCAGCAGGGCAGTTGCCTGCCTAGGCTCAATTTTAATTTTGAGAAAGGGTTTAATTGTAGCCAAATAGTCAATCAGACATTCTGCAATACGCAGCATTTTACCGAAAAAACAGGGCTTTGCTCGTGGAATTCTGCAACATCGGCTTGCGAAAAAAATGCATCAAAGACGTTCATGGACCTGCCGCAGCCGCCGGTGTTCTTTTGCGAGGCTTCAGGATATGTAAACAACAGGACAAAGTGTGAAAACCTTTCGGATGAATACTGGATGCCCTGCGGATGGAATAATCAAACAAACAAATGCGACTTTTTGTTTTTTGATTTTGACAAATTCAAGAATTTTGACGACATAGGCAGCGAGACAACGTGCCAGGCTGCCGGAGGAAATTGGAGGTCTGAAACCACTTATGACCCGATAAACAATAAGATATCATCGGAAAGTTGGTGTGAGTTCGGAGTTTCTGTTAAGACTTTTGACCAGATTGGCGGCGACGGAGGCTCGTTCGGCGGCAGTCTCAGGGACTGCAGTGTTGACTGCTTTGCATGCGAGTTCCAGCCAAACGGAAGCAAATGGGCTTCTTCTGTTGAAGCTTCGAATGCTTGCTCTGCATCCGGAGCTGGCTGTAACTGGAGAACGGATTCTAACGCTTTCAATGGACAGGGCTGGTGCAATCCTACAGCAGGCTACGGAGGATTTGACTGCAGCCAGAACTGCGGAGACTGCAACCTGATGCCAAATCCTGTGGGTGCTTGCGTCAATTCAACAGCAAATTGCAAATGGGATAATGTGACTAATTTTTGCAA
The DNA here is from genome assembly GCA_964528545.1 of uncultured Methanosarcinales archaeon. Taxonomy (GTDB): domain Archaea; phylum Nanobdellota; class Nanobdellia; order Woesearchaeales; family GW2011-AR4. Next base: position 6,029 of record CAZGTJ010000033.1, on the reverse strand, counting down.
TCCTCAAGGACAGAAGGGCTGCAATCAGGAATGCATGCAATGCTTTGACCAGTCAAGCTGCAATAGTTCCATAGTTCCAAGCGGCTGCAGCTGGGACTCAAGCGGATTTTTTTGTAAACCATCTTCAGGAACATTTGAGATTTGCTTTGACGGAGTCGATAACGATAATAACGACAAAACAGATTGTGCTGATTTTAAGTGTTCATCTGACCCATTCTGCGGCGGAAGCTTTGGTTTTGGAGCGAGTTGCTTCCAATATGATACGTATACATATGGGTCCACAGATAATGCCAAAACTAATTGCAGTTCTGCCACAGGGTGCTACTGGCAGGCCGAATCTGCATCATTTGGATTTTGCATGCCCGAATCCGATCAATGTTTTGAAAATTCTACACTACAAACAAGCCAATCTGAATGCGAAGGATTTAATGGTGGAGACACTTGCGCATATATTCCTGAAACAAGATGCAGCGAAAATTTAACAATGGTAGATGCCTGTGAGATATTTACGGCAAACGAAACCTGCATGAGGGCAAACAATACAGGATGCCTCTGGCGAAGCGACTTGGGCAACGGTTTTGGGGAATGCGATAGTGAGGCATTTTTTTCATGCGAGATGAATAGCCAACTGCAGAATGACCAGAATGCATGCATAGCTGCAGGATGCGCCTGGCAAGGTGATAATTTTGGCTCAGGGTTTGAAGGTGGATTCGCCCAGAATTGTGTAAATCCCTGTTTTAATGCAAGCATAACAACACAGGCAGCCTGCGAAGCGGCCAATGGCTCAAATTTTGTGGCAGGCACTTGCGTATGGCAAACTGGATTTTGCGAGCCAAAGAATTTCATCGGCGGGTGCCCTGACAATGATGGCGATATAACTGCCTGCAGTGGCAACTCAAACTGCAACTGGTTTCCCGACCCATTTGGGATTTTGAAGAACTTTAATGGCTCAGACAGGTTTGAAGACTTCCATTTTACGAATGCTCAGACATGGCTGGCAGTCGGCTTGCAACATCCTGTTGTTGCTTTAACCCCCGGAAGCGGCTCTAATGTTTCCAATTATACTCTTCGAAGGGATGATGGTTATTCTTTATCTCTTCTGTCTTCAACTCATAAAGTATCATTAACAGGGCCCTCAAGTTCTATACCCAATAATGTTACTCAGCTATTGTGCAGCAACTCCATCATACTTCAATATAACTGGTCAACGAGAGTTTGTGATATAGGGCAGTGCGACACTTACAATAATTCCTATATATGTGGGGGCAATACCGTGCACTACTTCTTCAACAATGACTCTGGAGAGCTAGAAGCACTTTGGGAAGTGGATATCCTCAGATTCATCCTCAATACAGGAAATGGCATTGTTACAGACACGCCAATCACGGCAACTGTGCAGATTGATGGCTCGTTATCGGAGCAAGCCAATGAATCGGCAACAGCGCTTGACGGAACAAACGCAACACGTGTCAGAACGCAAACTGGATTTTGCGATGATTTACTGAGCCATAGCTTCTTCCAAGGCATCGACAATAACCCGCCGGAGCCGTTGGCAGGTGACGTTGCCACTGATGCTGATGTTGACTATCTTGACATCACGGGCTTGGGTGTGAAGAAGACTCCGGAAGCATATATGTATGGGATGACCATTGAAAGTTTGGCCCATTCTGCGCTTTGCTTCAATGTTCCCCTGCAAGGAGGCGGCGTCGGAGGAGGCACAAACAAGTCACGATATTTCATCTATCTTGATACAGACGGAAGGACAACTGGTGGATGCTCACCTGAGGACAATCTAAACATTGCAGGATTCGAATACCGCTTCAAATACATTGCAGAAATTGATAGCAACGGCAGATTAGCAGAAACCTTCCTGTCACAGGCTTGCTCAAATGGCCAGTGGGTGCCTACGAACATCCCATTCAAATCTGACAATAAGAAATCCTGCGGCTTTATTGGAGGGCCTATTTTTGCCATAGATAAGGACACGTTGACTGGAAAAAGTGATGTAAACACAAGTGTTGGCTGGCGGGCTTACGGAGCCAGCGCGGGAGAGAATGGAAATGCCAGTGTAGTGAATGATACTGTTGGCCCGGGCACAGGAGACTTTAGAGGAATAGATGTTGGCATCGTTGACTGCACCTCAACAGCAGACAAGGACAACTCGCAATGCACAAAATTCAAGCAGTTTGGCTTCTTCCCGGGTGAGTTCGGCCCGGCATGCAGTGACAGCCAAGACAATGACGGAGACGGAAGCACTGACTGCAGTGACCCTGACTGCTACTTCGACCCGTTCTTCTGCGGCTCGCAAAACAGCATCACGTTCGGCCAATTTACAGCACGGGCAGGTGACACTTCCGCTCCTTCAATAGTATGGAATAAAATAAACAGCAAACTTCCAACTTCGCTCTCGTACATCTTTGACACTGACGAGCCTGCTAATGGCACAGTATTATTCTTTAATAAAAACTCAACGTGCGCAACCGCGTCATTAAACTCGACACTAAACGATTCGGCATTAGTGAATGATTTTGCACATGATGATTACAGGCCGCACCATATTGCAGAAATTGATGGATTGAGATTAAACACAACATATTTCTACAAGATAAAAGTGTGTGATCCGGGTGGCAACTGCGCAGCCACGTCATGCAGCAACGCAACCACTGCCGTAAGCCACAGCAACATTACATTCAAACTGGTCATCCCGACGGGGTGGGGGGTAGACATACCGGCAATCAACCTAACTAATTATTCTGCTTCGTACGCCTTGAAAGCATCTACTGAGTTGCTTACTAATATGAATATCACGATAAAATCAGCGGACAATTCCAGCGCCATCAAGTTGGTAGGCGCGGACATTTTCGAGAAGCAAACGCTTAATGTTTCCCGATTCTTAAGCGGAAGCAATTATGTGGGATTGGATGCAAACCAATACCAAAACTTCAAGCAGAAAACAGGAATTGACACTGCCATTATTAAAATACCTGCTTCTGGAACCCCTGATGATATTGATCATTGCGATGAAGATGGTTCTACAAGTTGCCAGGATGTTGGCACAAACCTTGACTGTACATTCGGAGCAGGCTATGCGGAATGCGAAGTGCCTGATGCTGTCGGCCTTGGATTCTCAACCTATAAGGCAACAACAACATCAAGCACTCCAGCAAGCTCCAGCTCAAGCGGAGGAGGCGGAGGCGGTGGTGGCGGAGGAGGCGGTGGAGCGGTGCTTTCAAGCATTGAAGGCACATCCACGACAAGATTCTGGGATAAAATAACTGCAGGCTCCGAAATCTTAATGAACATCAACAAGATAGAAATCCCTGTCACCAGAATTTCTTTTGTTCCTGCAAGCGATGGGACTTCTGTCGAACTTAGAGTTGCAGTCCTAAAGGAAACCCCTCCCACATCGATTTACATTTCAAATCCAGTTTATGAATACCTCTCAATTGAAAAGACTAATTTGAAGGACTCGGATATAAGCCAGCCAGAAATCTCTTTCAGGGTTGACAAGCTGTGGATGGCTCAAAACATGGTTTCAGAGGATGGAATAGTAATGCTAAGGTACACGTCACAATGGGACGAGATTCCGACCGTCAAGGAAAGCTCAGATTACGAGTATGTTTATTACAAGGCAACGACTCCAGGATTCAGCTACTTTGCCATAAGCACAAGACCGCCCCAGCAAACAACAGAGCAGCCTGAGGCAATTCCAGAGGAGCAGCCTCCGGCTTTGACTGCACAAGTCCCTGCCAGCGTTTTGGAAAATGTTCCAGAACCAGCAGAGAGGGCTTCTGTCAGAAACGTGATAATCGTTTCAACGCTTATCGCATCCTTGTTTGTGGTTGCAATAATGTGGTTTGGGAAACTGCATAAGCAGGAGGCTCAGAAGTAGATTTTATCTCCGATTCTTGTCTTTGATTTTTTTATTGCTCCCGCCGCAAGCTCAATTGCGTATTTTGCCATTGCTTTTGAGGCATAAAATGCAAATGGCTTGAAAGACTCTTTTTTGTCAACAACAACTTTATTTTTGTCAAGAAACAGGACATCAATAGGGTAAAATACAAAAAGCATGTGGAGCGCAATTTTGTGCTCTTTGCTGAAAGCGAATATCAAGGATTCATTTTGCTTTTTTGTAAACATCAATCCCATGAATTTTGAGATTATGCCAGTGCAAAGCCTTGCATCGCCGTCGATAAGCAAACCCCTTGTTAAATTCCTGACCTGCATGCGTGTTATTTTTTTTTGATTGAATAAATACTTTTTCTATTATTAACTTAAAATATAAAACAGGATAGATTTACCGGCGAGAAAACATTTTTTTTTGGGCGCCTGCATTTTTACAATAACGAAAAGCTTAAATACCAACTCTTTTCTTTCAACTTACTGTTCAGTTCGAGGGATTAGGTTTAGATGAGAATTATGCAAAAAAGGGGTTTGGTTTCCAATAAAGATGGCAGGTTAAGCCTTAGGCTTATCGCCGTTTCTTCGATTGCGATTTTTGTGTTGATGGCAGTTTTTGTTTATTCTGTTACGATAACGCAAGTTTCTCCGACGGATAATGCGATTAATAATTCAAGAGCTGCTAATTTTACTTTTAACGTTACGTGGTCACCCGACAATAATCAAGGCGAAAATGTAATAAATTGCAGTATCTGGACTAATATTGATGGAACATGGGCTGAAACCAAAACAAATTCATCATCTAACGCAATGGTAAATGGTAGCCAAGGATTCAGTTTTATTAATTTTACATTTGTATCTGATGGTGTTTTTAACTGGTCAGTTGCCTGTTATAACACTTCAGACGAAAGTGCGTCTTATAATTTTTCTTCCAACAGGACTTTGACAGTAGATGCAACAAAACCAAGAATTAATGCTTCTATAATAAACTTGACGATTGGATTTTCCCAACTTCTTAACGTCACAGCAAACGTCAGCGACAATATTGAATTATCTTCATGTCAGTTTATAGACAATCAAAGCTTAGATAATGGGGCATTCACTTATATTAACATGACAGTTGCAAGCACGGATGATCAGTGTTCGCAGAACTACACTATAAGGCTTGCAAAA
>CAZGTJ010000033.1:0-946 GCA_964528545.1 uncultured Methanosarcinales archaeon | reverse complement strand
CAGTTTAGGTAATACAAACCAAACTATACTAAATATTGCGGTTTCAAACACTGCTCCAACAACACCCACAATTACAAACACAAGCGGAATGAATGTCACAGGCAATGTCACAATCAACTGGTCATCAAGCTCAGACGCAGATAGTGATGCTATAACATATGCAGTTTATTTCAACGGAGGGTCTTTTACAACAACAGACTTAAACTTTACAACTAATATGACAGCAGACGGAACTTACTTCCTCAACGTTTCTGCCGACGACGGATTTGGAGGCACCACATCAAACAGTTCAGTCTGGTTTATTATTTTGGATGCAACAAACCCTATTGTAAATACAACCTTTTTTAATACAACTTCCCCAGTTGTCGGAAGTGTGATAAACTTTACAGCGAATGTAACAGACAATAATAGCTTGAAAAATGCAACTTGGATAATTAATGCTAGCGGATCCGCGGTTTCTCATAATTTTGCTCTAACAGGAGCAAGTGCTCAAGTTAGTAACTTTACTACTCTTACTAAAGGAGGAATAGTCAATTTCACACTTCAAGTTATTGATTCGGCCGGGAACATAAAGCAAAACTCTACCTTAATACCTGTTACAGATGATGTTGGGCCAATTGTCAATACAGCTTTTAACAAGACGATTCCCGTAATGAATGATGTAATAAACTTTACTGGAAATTTGACAGACGAAACAGGATTATTGAGCGCTAATATAACTTATAATATTAGTGGCTCTATAACAAAAATTAATTTTACTTTAACTGGAACTTCTGCTCAAATAAGCAATGTTACACAAATATCAACTGCACATGGAGTAATTAACTTCACCATGTACGTTACTGATACAAATAATAATGTAAAGCAAAATTCAACTTTGATAACTGTAGCGAACACTGCTCCAACAACACCCACAATTACAAACACAAGCGGAATGAATGTCACA
>CAZGTJ010000032.1:3112-8378 GCA_964528545.1 uncultured Methanosarcinales archaeon | reverse complement strand
TCTAAACAAAACAATTTATTTTCTAAAATATCTTGTTGTGTTCCCTCTTTATTCATTCGCCTGGTTTCTTATATTTTCGTTTTTGATTTTCCTGCTCTCAAAAACAAGGCCGATAGAGGACATATTTTATTTTGGGATTGTTGTTGTTGCGGCAACAAGAATAGGCGCTTATGTAAGCAACAAGCTTTCCGAGGATATGGCAAAGCTGCTGCCTTGGAGCCTGATTCTCATATTTTTAATCGACCCGGAAACTGTAACAATTCAGGGGATAACTTCCTCGCTGGATGGATTTTTGCAGCATGTCCCGAAAGTCGCCAAGTACCTTGTTTTTATCGTTGCAGTCGAATGGGTTTTAAGGATTGGTTACTGGCTCGTCAGGACTCCGGATGAGCAGGCGCAATAGCTTAATTTTATAAAGAAAAGATGTTTCTATCGTCAGTATGGCAATATCAGAGGCAGACCGGTTTCATCTCAAGAAATTTGTCAAGGGGCTTGAAAACTACAAGGGGAGGCACACGGAGCTGGTCAGTGTCTACATTCCCCAGGATTATGACATTAACAAGATAATAAACCACCTTGCACAGGAGCAAGGCACGGCATCAAACATAAAGAGCTCTGCAACAAGGAAAAACGTAACAGACGCCCTTGAAAAAATGATACAGCATCTTAAACTGTTTAGGCAGACACCTCCGAATGGCATGGCCGTTTTCGCCGGAAATGTTGCGGAAAGGGAAGGGCAGCAGGATTTTAGGGTATGGAGCATTGAGCCGCCTGTCCCGTTAAAGACAAGGATATACCGCTGTGATAAGGAATTCCAGCTTGATATTCTGAGGGACATGCTAGAGACAAAGGAAGTGTTTGGCCTCATAGTTATTGACAGAAGGGATGCGAATATCGCCCTTTTGAAGGGAAAATCAATAATTCCGCTCGTAAAGACCCACAGCGAGGTCCCGGGAAAATTTCGTGCAGGCGGACAGTCGGCGATGAGGTTTCACCGGCTAATCGAAGGCGCTGCAAAGGACCATTACAAAAAAGTTGCAGAGTACGTAAAGGAAGCATTCCTTAATATGCCTGGGTTAAAAGGGATAATTGTCGGAGGTCCCGGCCCTACCAAGTACGATTTTGTTGAAGGGGGCTACATCACAAACGAGGTCAAGAAAAAAATAATCGGCATCAAGGACTTGAGCTACACGGGGGAATTTGGGCTTGAGGAATTGCTCGAGAAAAGCGAGGATTTGCTTGCTGCCGAGGAAGTGATAGGGGAAAAAAAGATTGTAGGCAGGTTCATGGAGATGCTCGCAACAAACCAGAAAATGGTTGCGTATGGGGAAGCGGATGTCATGAGCAAGCTTCTTATTGGAATTGTCGACACGCTCCTTATCTCCGAGGCTCTGGATGAAAACAGGATTGAAGAATTCGAGAGCATGGCAAAGCCCGTGGGCACAGCTGTTAAAATCATTTCAACCCAAACAAGGGAAGGTGTCCAGCTTCGCGATTTGGGAAAGGTTGCAGCAATTTTGAGATATGAGTACCATGGATAGCTTATTTCCAATAAAAATATAAACGCCGCTCATAAAGGCTTTTCTTATGTCAGAACTGGTATTGCAGGCATTTGAGGGGCTTTACCCTGAAAAGGCTCCGAAGTATAATTTTTATATAAAGTACTCCAACCATTTCAAGCCCTACAATGCAAACGTCAAATTGTACGGAAACAACATGACCTTTCATTTCTCGAAAGAGTGGAGGAAGATAAGCAAAGAGATTCAAATCGGGCTAGTGCAAGAGTTATTGTGCAAAATTCTTCACGACAAGAAAAAGACAGTCAACATGGACTTATACAATTTATTTTTGAAGAATGTGCACATCGCAATTCCAAAAACCGATATCGACCCCGTTTTGCAGGAGTCCTTCGGCAGGGTAAACGAAAAATACCTGAACGGAATGGCGGAAATGCCAAATCTTGTGTGGGGCAACGACTCGACAAGCAAGCTTGGATGCTACGAATACGGCTCAGACACTATAACGATAAGCTCAATTTTCAAAAATGCCCCGACTGAAATGCTCGACTACATAATGCACCACGAAATGCTCCACAAGAAATTCAAGTTCTCAAGCAACAATGGAAGGACCGTCCATCACGGTCCTGAATTTCGCAGAATGGAGGGCAAGTTTGACAATAAGGGGCAAGTTGAAAAAGATGTCATGAAATTGGCAAGAAGGCACAAGTCGGATTCAAAAGGATTTTGAGTTTTTGATTATTAAAGCAGATGGTAGGTATTCATAAATGCAGTTCTTAATTCCCTGACTTTTTGTTCTTTTGCCTCTACCGTGTCTTGATTGAAAAAATCCGGAGGCACGTTAAAAAAAGTAAATCTTCTTTTCTTTCCAAAAATTTTTTTTCTGAATTCATCTGATTGCTCCGATAAATATCTGGTTTCACCGATGAGTTTTTGAATTAGTTCCGATGTTTTTCTGCCCTTCTGCCATGTTCCAACCAGCTTTTTTGGAAGGTTTCCCAACAGGTGATATAAAATATTGATATCGTATTCAATTTCAACAAAACACCTTATCCAATAGTCAATTAACTTTGGGTCTTTTTTATATATCAAGAATCTGTCGGGATTTTCAATAAAGGATTCGATTTGCGGCCATATCTTGTTTCTGAATTCCAGTAGGTTGGCCCTGATTCTCTTGATAACGCTTTCGGTAAAGATTATAGAGTTTTCGGCTTCATTTAATTCAAGCTTTGACTCTCGCACACTTTTGAGGGCTGCATCAAAATGTGCTATTTCTTCATCAACCACTTCTATATTTTCATCAAGGAAAGTGATATTAGCCATTCTTGTCAGCTTTTCATCTGCCCTGTTTTTATACCTTTCCGTTCATAATAAGTCAAAAACTTTAAATACAATGAGTTTTTAAATAGAGATATGAGCGATAAACTCCTTCCATTGGCAGCAATGGAAAAGCTGCTGAAGCAGGGCGGCGCGGAAAGGGTTTCTGACAAGGCAAAGGCGGCCTTAAAGCAGGTTCTTGAGGATATTGCAAATGATATTTCTTCAAAGGCGATTAAGCTTGCAAACCATGCTGGCAGAAAGACAATCAAAGCCGAAGACATAAAGCTTGCAGTTAAGGAATAACTCCAATCAAAATCTTTATAAATAAAGCATCTATCCGAACTCTATAAAATACTCAATCTTCATATTTTAATGTATTGAGTCAATTCAAGGTGAATTATATGGCAGACACAAAGATGATTGGCGCCAATCAGGTGCAGAAAGGGAGCTTTATTGTGCTTGATAACGTCGCATGCAAGGTGGTTGACGTTGAAATCTCAAAGCCTGGAAAGCACGGGCACTCGAAGGTAAGGATAAGCGCAGTTGGGCTTGTGGACGACAAGAAAAGAATAGTAGTCATGCCCGGCCACGACAATGTCGATGTCCCAATCATTGGAAAGAAAAATGCCCAGGTTCTATCAGTCCAGGGAGAAACTGCAAATGTCATGGACACGGAATCGTACGAGACGTTTGACATGAAAATCCCGGACGAATTTAAGGGTCAGGTTGCAGAGGGAGTGATGATTCTTTACTGGATCATAATGGACGAAAAGGTAATGAAGCAAATCAGAGGTAATGAGTAATGGTCAAGTTTCCGGAAGCAGAAGTAAGACGGTTTAGAAATATATTTGTATGCAGGAAATGCAAGACCAAAATCAGGAGCCCAAACATCAAGATAATCCAGGGCAAGGTAGCCTGCAGAAGATGCAAAAGCAAGGCCTTTAAGGCGGTGAGAAAGAAGTAAAATGCCGGGAATTTCCTTTAGCAAAAACTTTGGAAAATTTCTGAGCATTGTCAAAGGCCATGGGACATTTACTCGGAAAGCAGGCGATAATCTTTTGTTAGCTGGTGGTTTTTGAAATGGCTATTGAGGCTTATGCTGCCATTGTATTTTTTATTTTTATTTCGGTTCTTTTCTCCGTCAACAGAAAGAAACTGGACACCAAGTTTATTGTCCCAAAATTGGTCTATTTCTCGATGTACAGGACCACTTGGGGCCTCAAATTAATGGATTCTCTTGCCAACAGGTTCAGGATTTTTTTCAAGTGGGTTGGCTACACCGGAATTGTAGTCGGATTTCTTGGAATGCTTTTAATGGCCGTGCTCCTCATCGCAAACCTGGTTCCGCTAATAAAAGAGCCAGGCGGCCAGCAAGGCGTAGGAGTTGTCCTGCCGGTTAAGGCAAAGGGAATCTTTTACGTTCCGTTCTTTTATTGGGTAATTTCAATTTTTGTGATTGCTGCCGTCCACGAGTTTGCGCATGGATTGATTGCAAGGGTGCATAATATGAAAGTCAAATCCTCAGGATTTGCATTTCTTGGGATAATTATTCCAATCATACCCGCGGCATTCGTCGAGCCTGACGAGAAAGAGCTAAAAAAGCGCCCGTACAGCCAGCAGCTTAGCGTTTTTGCCGCAGGCGCATTCTCAAATATCGTATTTTCTGTCATCTTTTTGGGCCTTGTTCTGGCATTCTCATCGTTCGGGAACAACCACATCGAGGCGACTGGAATTAAAATAACCGGCTACGCGGAAGGCAACCAGACTTATGGCATTGAAAGTGCAAACGTCGGAATTGGAGAGACAATTATTCAAATCGACAATCAAAAAGTCTCGTCCCAGCAGAACCTGTCAAATTATCTGAGGACGAAAAAACCAGGGGATACAATAAACTTGATGACGGAAGAAAATAAGTACACTATTCTTTTGCATCCAAATCCCGACAACGAATCCATGGCTTTTATGGGGGCAATTCTGGAAGAAAGGGCAAAATTCAGGATTGATGTAAGTGAAAACACCAACAGGATTCTCATTGGAGCCTATTTGTGGATTTTTGGCCTGCTTTATTGGCTTGCGGCCCTGAATTTTGGAATTGGGATTTTTAACCTTCTTCCCGTCGGGCCTATAGACGGCGGAAGAATGTTCCAGCTGGCGTCTTTTAAAATATTTGGAAAAGAAAAAGGCTCAAGAGTCTGGGTTTATATTGGAATATTCTTTTTGGTAATAGTTCTTGTATTTATCGGGCATTCAATGTTCAGCCTCGTCTCGGATTTAGGCGGCAGAATTATAAATTTGATAAGATAAATCAGGTAGGGGTAGCCCTTTCCCTGTCCTCCGGAGTCCCCATTGCCCCTTCATCTCTTTTTGTCCCGACATATTCTCTCACGCGGTCATTTCCTGAAGGCTTTGCGCTTGGCCCAAGCGAATAA
>CAZGTJ010000032.1:0-3102 GCA_964528545.1 uncultured Methanosarcinales archaeon | reverse complement strand
CCGTTCCCCATGAATATTCTCCTTTTTCCTTTTCCACTTTATTGACCTGAAACTCTCCAAGGTCGATGCCTTTTTTCAGGTGGTAGTAGATGCTCCTCAAGGTGACTTTTGGAAAGATTGCGATGTATATCTTATAGATTTCGTATCCATAGGCCCTTTTCACATAATTCAAAATTTCAACAACATTTTGCCTTATTTCCGAGCGAATTGGCCTTCCTTTCTTCATAATTATTGAAATGTTTTACTTATTTAAATATCTAATGGTAATTATGGAAAGCAAATGCGCTTTCAATACCATCCCGATCGGGGCGCTCGCCATACCATGTGGCGCTTATTAATCTTAGGCATATAGCCAATTTTTTGGTAATTTATTCGGTTTTGCTATTTATCTTCTCGACTAAAAATCAATCATCAAATCACAAAATTTTGAATTAACCCAAAAATCTGCCGATAATGTATCAAAACATCAACAAGTTTATAAATAGTGGAAATACGTGCCTTTTATGGTTGACTTAAGAAGAATCGCAATAATATTTGTAATTGCAGTTTTATATGCTGTATTGGTAAATGCCATAGTCGATGCGGTATACCCAGCACCAAAATATGATGATTACTGCAAGCAAAGATTTTACCCTGAAAAGGTATATCCGGCAGAAATCAAGGTTACATGCCCAAAGTACAACGAACCGACTGCAGAGGAACTTCAAAAATGCTCTGACAAGAAGGGATTTCCGGATTATGTAAGGGATGCAAATGGATGCCCTACACAATACATTGGATGCAATACCTGCCAGGTGGAATTTGACAACGCAAATGAAAAATACAACTTTTATGTCTTCTTGATTTCATCGGTGTTGGCTATTATTGCAATTGCAATCGCCCTGATTCTTCCAACAGAAGTGAGCCTTAACGAATGGATTGCCACAGGTTTCATGCTTGGCGGGCTGTTTTCGCTGTTCTACGGCACTGCAAGATACTACCAGTACCTGGGAAGATACTTGAGGCCGGTTATAATCTTATTCGAGCTAATCATTGTCATATTCCTCTCTTACAGAAAGCTTCGCGATTCAAAAACTGATAAAAAGAAGCGCTGATTTTCTTCCTTAATGAACCATATTTTCTATCTTTCGGGCGATTTTACTGATTTGGCAAGAGAAGAAATATTAAGCTTATTCAGGACCAATAAGCATTATTTTTCCGATAGAATCTTCATTGTCAATGCTGATGAGCAAAGAATAAATAAAAAAATCAAAAGGCTGGCTTTGACAAAAAGCTCCTATAAGCTTCTTTTTGAATGCAAAACCGGCGACTTAATCGCTGAAATAAGAAATTTTGACTGGAACTCCGTCTATGAAAAAAATTTTTGCGTAAGGATTTATAAATCAGAAAATTAAAATTCCAAAATTTCAGAGAGGGAAATTGCAAAGTTCATCTGGCCCAGGCTAAAGAATCCGGAAGTCAATCTGGAAAATCCAAAAACAAAAATTGAGTTCTTTGTCATAAAAAACAAGATATATTGCGGCCTTAGGATTTCCGGGAGCACTGAAGATTTTGAATCAAGAAAAGCCCACAAAAGGCCCTTTCCAAATCCCAGCTCGCTTCACCCCAAAGTTGCGAGAGCGCTTGTAAACTTGGCTGAAATTGAGGAAAGCCAGATTTTGCTGGACCCTTTTTGCGGGACCGGGGGCTTCTTGATCGAAGCAGGGTTGATGAATATTAAAACAATTGGGTATGACGTCAGCAAAATCATGGCAGACGGCTCGATTAAGAATCTAAAATATTTCAAAGTCAGGAATTACAAAATCAAAACAAAAAATGCCCTTAAAATGACAGACAAATTTGACTGCTTGATTACCGACCTGCCATACGGGCTGAATTCAAATGTGTACCTTGAATTCAATGAAAAATCCTTGAATAAGAATGTTACAAGAATAAATAAAAAAATTAACGCAATAAATTTTACCCGAAATCTTGAAAAATTTTATCTGGAATTTCTAATGAAACTAAGAAAAAAGCTTAAGAAAAAGGCGGTAATTGTTTTTCCAAGCTATGTTAATTACAAAAAATTGCTGAAATTATCAAGATTTAAAATAGAAAGGGAATTTGAGATTTATGTTCACAGAAGCTTGACAAGGAAAATTGTCAAGATTTCCTGATTTTGTCTATTTTTTCCTGCAAATATTGGGAAAAATATCCGTAATACCTTTTCTGAAGATGCTGGGTCTGCCAATCACTTTCTGTTATCTTTTTTCTGCAGTTTTTGGAATTGCATTCGCAATCCATTTCAAAAACAACATCGCTTCCCTCCGATACAGACAGGTTCATGGCGTAATCAAAAGTAAGTTCCTCTTTTTTTTATGTCCCTCATCGCAGCAAGAAAAATTTGCCCTTTAAAGCCGCAGTTTGGATTGCAGCTGTGATTAAAGAAGTCTGTATCTTCAGTGTCTTTATCTGATTTGACTCCCATTACAAACCTTTCCTCAATTTGCATCGGGTGTTCCCTTATATTTTCTGGCAGGCTTTTGAGTTCATCTATCGGGCATTATGTGCCCTCCAAAAATTGCAAATTCTTTCTCCTTCAGAAACATCTTCCTTTGCAAAAACGCCCTTCCCGTGCTTCCCGGAACTTTTGACTTGCGCTTTTGGATTAAGCCAGCTGAAGTTCAATGACGTCAGTTTAAGAGTTGTCTTCCTATTTTTAAACGTTATTAAAAAATCTTGATTACCATACAAAGAGGAAATTAGTCGAATCTAAAAGTTCTCTTGGCTGGCAATTTTTTAATAATAATGGTGCCTAACGGGGAATGGTATTTTGAGGAAAATAAAAGAGCCGAAATCTACAAGAAATTAAAGAAGGTAAATTAAATCACCTCTTTAACTTTTTTTCCATCGCAAGTATTGCAAGTGTTGTCTTCAAAACAGTATCAGGATTTAATGATATCGAGTCAATCCCGCACCTGACAAGGAATTGCGCAAAATCAGGGTGGTCGGAAGGGCCTTGCCCGCAGATTCCGATCTTTCTGCGATTTTTCCTGCATTTTTCAATAACATTTGCAATCATCCACTGCACCGCAGGGTTTCTCTCGTCATAAAGCCTCGAAA
>CAZGTJ010000031.1:233-8480 GCA_964528545.1 uncultured Methanosarcinales archaeon | reverse complement strand
CAATACGCCTGGGTCACCCTTTACCGTTACAAATTCTTTGATGTTTGGATGATTCACATTTAAGATCCCCATGTTTGCGCCTCTTAAGACCCCTCCAAGCTTTACCTGCTCTGTTGCGGCATCAAAAACCTTCATAAAAGAAATAGGGCCTGAGGTTTGCCCTGCGCTTTCAATTATATCCCCCTTCGCTCTAAGCTTCGAGAAATTAAACCCTGTTCCTGCCCCGGTTTTGTGAATCAATGCTGCCTGATGCAGTGTTTTGAAAATTGAATTGATATCATCATCAATCGGAAGAACAAAGCAGGCTGCAAGCTGCTGAAGCCTTCTTCCGGCATTAAGCAAAGTCGGCGAGTTCGGAAGAAAGTCAAGCGAAGCCATCAAATTGCAGAATTCGTCTTCTGTTTTTTTTATTTCCCTGTCTTTCCTGATTAATTTTTGAAACTCCTTATCCTCTGTAATTTGATAAAACTCCTTTCTGCGCTTTTTCTTTATCCTCTTAATTTGCTTTTTGTGCTTGTATATTGCATCAGCATAAGAAATATTTCTTGCAACCCTTATGAACATGTCTTCGGGCTTTTCTTTTATCCTTCCCTTTTCATCTTTTCTCAGGTAGCGCTGTTCCAGTATTATCAATGCGTTTTTTGAGAGTTTTAAGGCGTGCATGAGGGCTTGTTATGTTTTTTGTTTAATAAATTTTCACTTTTTGCATCGAAAGCAGCCAATTGTATGGTCATCAACCATCCCGGTTGCCTGCATGAAGGCATAGCAGATTACAGAGCCAACAAACTTAAATCCTCTTTTCTTAAGGTCCTTGCTCATTCCGTCAGACTCGTTTGAAGCCGCAGGAACTTGATTGATTGACTTGGGACGATTCTTTTTTTGCTTGTAATTTACAAAACGCCATACGTACTTGTCAAATGAGCCGAACTCTTTTTTGACGTCAAGAAATTTCTGTGCATTAATTACCGTTGCCTTGATTTTTAGCCTGTTTCTTATTATTCCCTCATTTTTTAAAAGCAAATCAACTTTTGCTTTGCCGTACTTTGCAATTTTTTCCGGATTAAAGCCATCGAGCGCTTTCCTGTAATTTTCCCTTCGCCTTAAAATCGTCTGCCAGCTTAAGCCCGCCTGCGCCCCTTCCAAAATCAGGAATTCGAACAAAACTTTATCGTCATGGACCGGGATCCCCCATTCCTTGTCATGGTAATTTTGCATTAGAGGCTCATTGCCTGCCCAATCGCACCTTTTCATGATTAAGTCCAAATTATAAGTATAATGGACATTGCAAGAATTGATGCGAGCTGGTAGCTGGCATTTAGCAAATACAGCCTCCAAGGCTTGTTTTCAAAAAGCACGGAATTAACCATTATTGTTGCCGCAAACCCCAGCCATATCCAAAACCCCGTCATAATCCCTTCTGGAATTGTTGCCGCCCCTAAAGATTTCATAATATGGGCGAGAACGCATGCCATTACAAGCGACGCAACCAAGGCAAGAACCATTGCCTTTTTAGGAGTCATTCTTATCGATTTCATTATTTTTGGAGTAAAATTCATCATCCTCTTCCATTCGTTTCCAAACAAGGGCCCGTACCACAAAAATCCAAGGGCCATGCTCGCCGCAGCTGCAGCAACTACTGCAAAATAATTGACATTTGCCTGCAATATGCCTGCCATAAGACCACCTCAAAGCTTTTAACGGCTTAATTTGAATAAATCATATTTAATAATTGCGATTTTATTTGAGCTTTTGGCAAAACTTTTATATTCAAAATTGAATTTTCCCTAATTATGGAGCACTTGACTATAAAGGAAATCTATGAAAGGCTGCAGGAGCTTGATGGGTGGGAGCTCAACGATAATTCTATCGTCAAGATTTTTGAATTTCCTGATTTTAAGCAAGCCATGGAATTTGTCAACCACATTGCAGAAGAGGCAGAAAGGCAAAAGCACCATCCTGACATCGACATAAGGTACAATCGCGTAAGAATCATTCTTGCGACACATGGCGTTAACGGCGTGACCCATGACGATTTTAAGATGGCAAAAATAATTGAGCAGGCGGCTTGAAAGGTTATTGGACACTTGGCAGCTGGTTCCTATAAAGATATAGCTGATGTATACTCATGTAATATACTCTTTTCCGGCTACGAGCAAAGCGGAGTTCTGGAAACCTTTTGTTTAGAAAAGATGAATTACCTCTTCTATAAAACGTAATATTTATATTACCTTGCAAATAGTGATTTTAGACAGTATGATAAAAAACAAAATATTTTTTAAAAACAAGAATATGGTAATTAGAAAATATAAACATGGCTGTTTACTATTTAACAAATTCGACAAAATTATTGGAAAATCAATCGACTTATATGGTGAATGGTGTGAAGAGGAACTCAAACTGCTCGACAAATACATAAATGAAGGCGATGTAATTATAGACGTCGGTGCAAATATTGGCACACATACCGTTTTTTTTGCAAAAAAAGTAAAGGAGAGGGGAACAGTTTACGCGTTTGAACCACAGCGGATAATATTTCAAAACCTTTGCGCTAATGCTTCTATTAACTGGCTGACAAATGTCGAATGTTATAATATGGCAGTTGGAGGTACTCCAGGCTACATATTTGTTCCAAATTTGAATTATTTACAAGGAAGAAATTTCGGAGGATTGCGACTTGGGACCTTTACCGAGGGAGAGAAAGTCAGACTGATCACAATAGACAGTCTTAAATTAGATAGATGTAATCTTATAAAGATTGATGTTGAGGGCATGGAATCTGCGGTACTGGAAGGTTCTATTGAGACAATCTCTAAAACCAGGCCTATACTTTTTGTTGAAAATAATACTGAGAAATACTCAAGAAGAATTATTGAGTCTGTAAAAAAATTGGGATATGATGCATACTGGCATATTAGCCCCTATTTTAACAAAAATAACTATTATAAAAGCAAGAATAAACTTTTTAAAAAATATGGAAATGAAATAAATATGATTTGTTTTCCCGGGGATAATGGATATTCTTGCGACCTGCCAAAAGTTATAGGTATAAATGACACAGGAGTAGCCGCAATACAGAGAACAAAATCTCTGAAATAAAATGGCATCTTTAATAATGGTTTAAAGAACAATCAAAATTTAACTGAATACAACCGGTTATTAAAACCAATTCCGATTGATTTAAATAATGATTCCCGAGCAATATTCTTATGGATATTTTAAAAGAGCAGATAAGAAAGTTGATTGCCCAAAAACTAAAGAGAGAAGATAGATTATTGGAGGAGTTATATTCTGAAGTCGAGAGGGAATATTCTGTTCTCTGGTCTAAAGGGCATGAGCTGGAAAGAATACGCGAATTCCTGATAGAGATTGTAAGGATGTTTCTCGAAGAGCATTCAAATCTTGCTGACTTAAGCGAAATGGACAGGAAAAAGTTCAGGGAAGACGTAAATATTCTTCTCAACAAGCCTGATGCTATTTTACAAAGATTCGAGAGTGCGCAGATAAAAAAAATTGCAAAAACCGGATTGAAAAAATGGTTTAGGCAATTCAGGGAAAAATGGCAGGAAACAGAGTCGATTATACGAAGATATGACGAGCATGCACAGAAAAGATGGGAAATATTTGCTAAATTATATTACAGGATCTATGATGATTTTTCTGAAAAATCCCGGGACAATACACTGAAGGCGTATGAAATAGCACACTACGCTGACGAGACTGAGCATTTGTCTCACAAGATAAGGCTGTTTGAAATTGGGCCAGGAACAGGGCCGATAATGAGAAGGCTGGTTAGCCATAATTATGATGTAATAGGGATAGATGTCAACGCAGAAATGATAAAGCAGCTTGAGCTAAAGGCGTCTTACCTCAAAGGGAAAGTTGAGCAGGCGGACATTCTTCATTACGAATTTTTGCATAGGACTGATTTGGTTTATGTTGAGAGCGGCATTTTTTTGTTCACAAGATTAAAGAATGAAAGCTTGATTTTTGAAATTTCCCAAAATTACAAATGGCACCAAATTTTTGAAATTTTCAGGAAAATTTACAATGCCCTGCCTAGTTACGGCACGTTTCTTATAGGGATACAGGGGCTAATGGAAAATGTGGATATTGGCCATGGCAACAGGTGGGCAATGGAAAGGGAGCAATTGCAGGACCATGCGCTAAGAAAAGTTGCATTTTATTATCAGGATAACATTTTGTATGAGGAAAGGCAGTACAAGCAAACAATTAGTTTCGAACAGTTTAAATCATTTGCGATACAGGCAGGATTTAAATCGGTTGAAATTTCTCCAAAAAAAGAATGGGTTGTTTTAAGAAAATAGTCAATATTCAATCCCTTTTCTTGCAATTATCCCCTTTTGCCACGGGTGCTTTATTCCATTTACAACATTCACATAATCTGCAGCTTCCATCAGCTCTTTTGGCGCATCCCTTCCTGTAAAAACCAATTCAACCCTGCCATGATTTTTTACAATCTCAAGAACTTCATTTAAAGGAATTAGCTCTTTTGCGAGAACGCAGTTGACTTCATCCATTATTACGATATCGAACTTTTCGCTTTTGATGATTTCCTTTGCATGGTCCCAGCCCTGCATTGCAGCGTCCTTCTCCCTTATGTCGGGCTGGAAAACAAAAATTCCTGTCTTGTCTTTGAATTCCGACAGGCTTTTTTGCTTTATTGCGTCAACCCCAAACTGCTCGATATTCATCCCAAGCTTTCTTGCAGCATGCAGTTCTCCTGTAAATCCACTTTTTAGGAATTGGATCATGTGCACTTTCAGATTGTTTCCCAGAGCCCTTAAAGCCATTCCAAGAGAGGATGTAGTTTTTCCCTTTCCATCGCCTGTTATAACATGGACTAACCCTAATTCAGCTGTGTTGTCGCCTTGCACTTTTATTGGCTTTTGTATTTTTGTCAAAGTCATTGGCTTTTTGTTTTTGATACTAAATAATTGTATTTTTTCTTTGTAAATTCAATAATTTGCCAGTTGTTTTCGATGGTATCTGGAAATCTAGATTGCTTGTCGCTATCTTTTTCTCTAAGCATAGCAAATTTTGTTGGTTTTAATATCCAACAACAAGCCCATTTTGCCGGGAATTCCTATTGATTAAATAAAAATGTAAGAAAAAAATAATAAAGAAAAATCACATGCAGAGGCCCCAGCCGCATCCTGGACAATGCAGGCAGCCTTCCTTAAGCTCAACTTTTGTTCCGCACTCCGGGCAGTTCTTTATCGCAGTCTTTGATATTGGCTTCGATTCAGAGCCGTTAGCTGCGTAAACAACAGTTTCCTTTAATTGTTTCTTTTCTGTCATTGGCATCGGCTTTGTTTCTTCCCTTGCTTTTGGAGCAACCAAGACCTGGTCTTTGATGCTCGAGTCCCTAAAAACAGTTACTCCCTTGCATCCAAGCTGGTACGCAAGTATGTAGCTCTCTTTCATGTACTCGACAGTAGCATCCGCCGGGAAGTTGTTTGTCTTCGAAATTGAAGAGTCAACCCATTTCTGGAAGCTTGCCAAAGCCCTTATGTGCTCTTCCGGTGTTATGTCATTAGCAGTTACAAGCACCTTTCTTAAATTTTCCGGAACGTATTCGATGCTTTGTACGCTTCCCCTGTGCGAGTTGATGTCTTCCATCAGCTTGTCAGAGTAGACTCCTTCCTCCTTTAATACCTTTTCGGCTGCAGGATCTATGTAGTAGAAGCTCCCCACCTTGACATTCTTCTCGAATACAAGCGAATAAACAGGCTCCATTCCGCTTGAGCACCCGGCAATCATCGAGATGCTTCCTGTGGGAGCAATAATTGTTGTGTAGCCATTTCTTATCCCGTTCTTCTTAATTTCTGCTCCTAATTTGTCCCAGTCAAAGTGGCACTCGTCTCTGTTCTCAGGCCCCTTGATTGGCAACCTTCCATCCTGATAGAAGCTTTTCTTGTAGTAGGGCAAGTTTCCTCTGGCTTTTGCAAGCTCAATTGATTCAAGCTTGCTGTGGTAATTTATGAATTCCATCAATTTTTCCATGAACACTCTTCCTTCTTCTGAATTGTAGGCAAGCCTCATTTCATAAAGCAAATCTCCTACTCCCATTACCCCCAAGCCGATTTTTCTTGTGTTCAGGCTCATTTCCTCAATTGCCTTTAAAGGGAAATTGTTTACATCAATTACATTGTCAAGGAATCTTGTGCAAGCCCTTGTCACAGCTTCAAGCGCCTTCCAGTCCATGTAGGTGTTTCCATCTTCATACTTTCTTGCAAAAGACCATACATTAATTGAGCCCAGATTGCAAGGCTCGTTTGGATAAAGCAGAACTTCTCCGCACGGATTTGTTGTGACAATCGGACCTAGGTATTCAAAGAATGGATTGTATTTGTTGACATGGTCAAAAAATATGACACCCGGCTCTGCAGATTCCCATGCCTGGTATACAACTTTCTCAAACAGCTGTCTTGGGTTTACTGTCCTTATAACTGCACCATCCTTAGGATTGACCAATGGGTACGGCTCGTTCTTTTCGTAATATTCCCAGAAATCAGGCATCATAAAAATTGAGATGTTAAAGTTTCTTAATGCCTTGTTTCCTGCCTTTGCGGTTATAAACTTTTCAATGTCAGGATGATTTGAGTTCAAAATGCCCATATTTGCTCCTCTTCTGATTCCGCCTTGCTTGATGACTTCTGTCATCGTGTCAAAGAGCCGCATAAAGCTTAATGGACCTGAAGCTGTCCCTCCTGTTGAAGTGACAAAGTCTCCTTCTGGCCTTAGCTTCGAAAAATTATAACCCATCCCCCCTCCTGCCTTGAACACAATCGCGGTGTTCTTTAAGGTCTCCATTATTCCGTCTATCGAATCCGGGACATCAAGAACAAAGCATGCACTTCCCATTCCCAGTGGATTTCCAAAGTTCGCAATAGCCGGGGTGTTTGGCATGAAAAGCTTGTGGGTCATCAAATTATAATACTCGTCAATGTTCTTTTCATAGTCATCAAATTCTCCCTTCTTTATCATGTCAAAGAACTTCAGCCACGAAACCTTCATGTGCTTTTTCTCGCTGAACCTGTCGTAAACTCTTTTCAATGCCTCAAGGTGGTACCTGTTTAGCTTGTATTGCCCGATTCCATGCTCATTTTCGTGCACCGCAGGGCTGAATTCCTCAATTGGCTGCTGGCTTTGCATTGCGTGGATGTCAAATATTCTCCTGTCATAGAAAATATCAGCCAGTCCAACATGGATTGCAACTCTTGTAAAGAGCTCTTTTGGGCTTTCAATTAATTTTCCTGTTGCATCTTTTCTTAGGTATCTTGCCTTTAGAACCCTTAATGCATTGACATCAAATCTCTTGTCAACCTCATCGATATCCTCCTTTTCAAGGACAAGCATCTTTTCTTTTCTTAATTCGGCTCTTTGCTGCCTGTACAAGATGTATGATTTGGCTGTTCTTGCATGGCCTTCTTCAATCAGGATTTTTTCAATTGTGTCTTGCGCCTCTTCAACGCTTGGAACGTGCCCAATCTTGACAAGGTCCGCAACCACTAGCTCTGAAAGCCTTCTGGCCTCCTTCATGTCCCTTCCCCCAACCGAATCCGCAGCCTTGAATATGGCCTGCGTTATCTTTTCCCGGTCAAATCTTACAACTCTTCCGTCTCTCTTCTTTATCTTGTCCAACATTCGTTTCCCTCTTCGCCTTTGTTTTCACTACTTACTTGGAACCACTACCTGTAGTGGCTTAGATGTCGTCTGTCTACTATATATTGTGTTTTTTCAATATCGCAGACATATATAAAGATTTTGTTTTTGCTGTAACATTAATACGAACGATTATTTTTTAGCGTCCTCAAACCATACATTGTTTGTTATATCACAACACAAATAATTTGCACCTATTCGCCGAAACCACACCCATTCTGGAAATATCGGCGGTTTATAAATTGTATGTTATTATTTAAATAAAAAGAAAAATAGCTTTTTGGTTTAAATAGTTTGTTTAGGCATGTCCAGTGGCTTAAACATCAGAACTCTGTCTTATCCAAAATTTTTAGCCTATTTTAACGCACCCTCCATTCCTGCATTCCCCTTCGCATTGATAAGTTTCAACTCTTGGAATGCCGTCATCACAGTACCATTCTGAAACCCTGACGAGCGTTTGGCAGTAGTCAGCGCCGTTTATGATTGGGTAATTGTTGATTTTTATCTCTCCTTTTAAAAAGTAATTCTTGCCGTCAGGACATTCAACAGTTACATCAGAAT
>CAZGTJ010000031.1:0-223 GCA_964528545.1 uncultured Methanosarcinales archaeon | reverse complement strand
TTTTTTATACAGTCTTCTATATTCCAAAACCAGAAGAGAGGGTATTTTAGAAGGAGATGCGTTCTGGTTATTCGATGTACTTGGCGGATTATCCTGTTTTTGTGAAGAACAACCAACCATTAAAAGCAAGATTGCAAGTGTGATAATAATATATTTCATGGAACCGCAGAGGAATATCTTATTTAAATATTTGTCCATTCATTGCTTGACTGGTTTTCCAAGC
>CAZGTJ010000030.1:5936-8485 GCA_964528545.1 uncultured Methanosarcinales archaeon | reverse complement strand
AGATAATATAAATTATAGCAAGAAAAGGCAAATTTATGCCTTTCCCAGAATCCTAAAAACCTTGGTGCCGCAGGTGCCGCATGTTCCCTTTGCAGCCTTCATGCCATTCTTCATGACAACTTCCTTAGCATCCTTGATTTCAACTTCCTTTTTGCACTTCATGCATCTGCCTTTTGTCATTTAATTCACCTCAAAAGTTAATATTAGCCTGGATTTTTAAATCCATCAGTGAAAATGCACTATGTTATTTATAAAGTTTTGGGTAATTTGCGAGCGTTTTTCACTATTTTGGAGTATTTATTTTCCTATAGAGGCTACTCTACAATTTCGATTAATTCCTTGATATCTTCTATCTCATAATCCGCCTCTGACTTCTGCACCTCTGTATTTCCGTACTTTGCAAAGCAAGTTACCATCCCAAGCTTCTTTGCGCCCTTGATGTCCCTTTCAGGCCTGTCCCCAACCATAAGGCATTCATGCGGCTTTAGTTTTAGCTTTTTGAAGGCTATCCTGAAAGGCTTCGTGCTTGGCTTGAACTCTTCAGTATCGTCAAAAGTTACAACAACATCGAAAAGATGGTTGATTTTCATTGACACAAGCCTAATCCACGCCTTTAGTCTTGGGGCATCCGATACGATTGCAAGCTTGATTCCGCGCCTTTTCAGCTCGAAAAGCACCGAAGCAACGTGAGGGTAAGGCTCGAGGTAGCCAACCCTGACTCTCCTATAAGCAACAACCCCCGATGCAAGAACCTCGTAATTTATTTTTTTCATCACCTTCTTCAGAAATCTTTGAAATATCATCTTGTCCTCATAGCCATATTTGTCGTACATTTCAAAAAGAATTCTTACTCCCCTTTCCTTGTCGACATTTAGGCCTGCCCCTATCATTGCAGTCATTGCGGCATCAATGCTGACCTTTTTCATGGTCATAAAATCAATTAATGTGTTATCCATGTCGAAGATTACCGATTTTATCATAAAATGAAGTTAGAAACGGCATTATTTAAATTTATATTATTTTTCTTGGGCATTTTGACGGATTCCTGATTTTCGCTCTTCCATTGAAAACGAACCTGCAATCTCTGCATGTTTTCTTGAAGAAGCTCTGTGATTTGCTGGCGGCGCGTCATATCGGACTATAAGAACTCAAATAAATTAAACTTTACGTATTATTCAAACCTACATAATTTATAAACCCTTTCAACGTCGGTTTTCTTTGAAGATTTATTGATTCCCCGGCATACTCCACAGCTTTTTCAAGCAATGCTGCATGTGATCTAGTTGCGGCGTCCAGTTCACTTCTGTAAGCGTCAGAACCTTTTTTTCTTTTTATCTTTCTCAAAAATTCCTTGCAGTTGTTTGTATCCCAAAACAAGCTATAATGAGTATTGGGAATGAATCTTGTATCCCAATCAACAGCAACCCAGAAAAAATCATTTCTTCCAGAGCAATCTATCTCTATTTCATCCATATAATATTTTCCACTTAATTGTGGTTGTAAGTTATCAATGTATTTGGTTACTTTCAAAACGTACTTTCTGCACCAATCCAAAACTGTTACGTGAGAAGCGTTTTTTGGTCTGTGCCTTCTGAAATGATTTCTAACTTTTCTACTGCTTAAATTTGAAAAATAAAGGTCAATGGCTTCTGTTATTTTGTCCTCATTGTCTTTCATCTTATAAAACCATCATCATTGGTAAAATATTTCTTACATTCAATGCATTTAAACTTTTGAATCTTGCCCCTATTTTGAGTTTGCCTTATTCCCCATTTAATATATTTTGAAGCTTTACAATGAATACACTTAATTTGGCTATCCATATTATTTGGGTACCCAAATAAGTATATAAATGTTTTGGCACCCAAAACTATAATATTCAAAATATATTCTTTGGTACCAAAAAGCTTAAATATAACCTTTGGTACCCAAAACGGATGAAGCTGTTATCTAAAAAGCATTCAGAATATAAAGGTAAGAAATATGAGAAATTTTGGATAATAATTCCTTCTAAAATCATCGAGAAGTTAGGTTGGAAGTCTGGAATGGAATTAAATGCGGATATAAAGCATAACAAACTTGTTATAGATAAGGAGGATTGGGAAGATTGATGGTGGTTACAAAGCACGAAGTAGCTCTTGAAAGCAAAAAATCAAAATTATTAATCATTAATAATGATTTTTTAACTACTGATAAAATTAAAAATTCAAGTGTAGATTTAATAGTTACTTCGCCACCCTATAACGTGGATATTAAGTATAATTCTCATAAAGATGACCTTACTTATGAAAATTATTTAGTTTTCACTGAAAAATGGCTTGCAAAAGCATTTGATTTGTCCAAAGATGACGGAAGAATGTGTCTTAACATCCCTTTGGATAAAAATAAAGGTGGACAACAAAGCGTTTATTCTGATATTTTACAGGTCGCAAAGAAAATTGGATGGAAATATCACTCTACTATTATTTGGAATGAAGGTAACATATCAAGACGAACAGCATGGGGTTCTTATTTAAGTGCTTCTGCTCCTTATGTAATTGCCCCCGTTG
>CAZGTJ010000030.1:713-5926 GCA_964528545.1 uncultured Methanosarcinales archaeon | reverse complement strand
AGTTTTGTATAAAAAATTCTGGAAGAAGTTACATAAAGGAAATTCAAACATTACTAAAAAAGAATTTATAGATTGGACAAATGGATTATGGACTTTTCAAGGTGAAAGTAAAAAAAGAATCGGTCACCCTGCACCATTCCCATTAGAATTACCAAGAAGATGTATAAAACTTTTTAGCTATGAAAACGATATCGTTCTTGATCCATTTATGGGAAGTGGCACGACGTTAATTGCTTCATATTTAGAAAACAGAAAATCAATAGGTGTGGAATATGATAAAGATTATTGTAATTTAGCAAAATCAAGATTACTTCCATTTATAGAGAGAAAACAACAAAGAAAATTAGTTTAATTCCTTGTTCCATTCGATAAGGTCATTTGCTAAATCAATGATGTCTTTGCAAATTCCACCAAGACAAGTTTCGGAGTTTTTAACGTAAACTCCGTCAGTGTAGGTTTCTGCTAAATCCCTATCTTTAGTTGGTTTATCATTAGTTCCCCATTCTGACTGCCATTTGCCTTCTTTTTGTTGCCTTCCTTTATCATTTGTTACAAAAACAAATTTAAAAGGTCGTTTAAGTTTATCTTTAAACAATAACGAATAAAACAAACTTTCAGAAAATCTACCATGTAAACTTACCTTACAACTGATAACTGAGATAACTTTCAAACTACTTTTATTATATGCAATTAAGTCAATATCTCCCCAAACCCCTTTTCTTTTAGTAGGCACGCTTAATTGATTCCAAAACATCTGTTTTACTTCTTTTGTTTTGCCCTTTACTATATTTAAATCGTATTTTTCAATTTTAGGCAAAAGTAGCCTCATAACTTCTGCTTCCCAATCGTCTCCCGTTTTCTGAACTTGGCTTTGTCTTAAAAGAACGCCTTTATCAACCATAAAACGGGTTGTTTTCACTATTCGTATTTAAATCTTCTTTGCCAAACGAAGACTTAACAGCTCAGAATATCTAGAGAAAGACAAAAGCTTTAATTCAATTTGTTTTGTCTTTCTGAGTTTAGTAGCTGATTTTTATGAGGCATTATTTTTGTCAGCTACTAAACCATCAAAAACTTTAAAAACGTCGTCACACATCTAAATCGCAATGGAAACGCTTGAATCTATAAAGTGGCTCAGGGAGCACAATTTGTACGATGCTTCTGCAAGGGCCGCGCAGTCGCTAAAGAAAATTTTTACACCGTGCCTCGGAGTCAAGGACGAAAAAGTCCTTATCGTAGGGGACACAGGGTACGAAAACAGGAACGTTGCTGCAGTGCTCTCCGGCGCATATTACCTTGCTGCCGAGCAGCTAAAGCTTGATGCGAAGCTGATTTTGCAGGGCATAAAAACAAGAGGGGATGTCTCCGATGAAGATGTCGTCAGGAATCTTTCTGAATTAAGGGCGGGAAACATAATAATACTAAATATGTCAGACAAGCTTGGAAATATCCAAGAGCTCGGAAAATCGTTCAGAAGATGGGTTGCAAAAAAAAGCCATAGATTCATATCGGCAATGAGCCTTGGGGATTTGGCGACAAGCAATATAGAGCTCATCTTGAATTCCATTGATGTCAACTACAAGCCGCTGCAGGTGCAGCATGAGCAGATAAGAGAAAAGATAAGTGCGGCAAGGGAGTTAAGAATCACAACTCCCGCAGGAACTGATTTAAGATACGACAAAACAGGAATTCCTGCGATTGCCGCAGACGGAAATTACACCGCCCCGGGCACAGGAGGAAACCTGCCGGCCGGCGAAGTATACTGCCCTCCAAATGGCCGCAAGGTAAGCGGAAAAGTTGTCATTGACGGGAGCTCAAGAACCCACGAGCACACAATTTTAATCAAAAAACCCATCGAGCTTGCCATAGAAGATGGGGAGATAACAAAAATAAAAGGGGGTGAAGAAGCCCGCCAATTGGAAAACACTCTGAAATGGGCTGCATCTGTTGCAAAAAACCCGGGCAATGTAAGAAGAATCTGCGAGCTTGGAATCGGATTGAATCCAAAAGCCCAGATAATCGGCGCCATGATTGTGGACGACAAGACGCTTGGAACTGCGCACATTGGGGTCGGCTCTAATTATTGGTTTGGCGGCAACATCTATGCAATCATACATCTTGACCAGGTCTTTAAGAATCCTACAGTTTATCTTGACGAAGAAAAATTAGATATCTGAGTCTGCTTCCTCAATCATCCATTTTGGCAGATCGATTTCAGGATATTTCTTGCTCGAGCCCGCAAAATAGCCCTCCTTATCTTTCTTCTCCATGGCAGCTTGATTAGCACCAAAATATATAAAGATTGTTTAGGAATTAAAAGTGACTACAAAAAATATTAAATATTAGTGGTAAAAATATTGATTCTGGTTTAATGATAAATATTTTGATCTATTTATCAGCACATTTTTTACATTTTAGTTGAAAGAAATAAAGTAATCTAAATCGTGGTAGTTAAACGATAATTTTGCAAAAACCCGCTCTAAACTTTCGGGATGCAGACTATTTTATCCAACTCCCCCTCATTTCCAAGTATCTTGTAGCACCCTATACTTTCATAATATTGAAAAGCTTCTTTGGATTGACATTCATTCCTGATATTATAATTCTCAATTTTGTCTCATGAACCATAATACTTCAAACCTTCCTCTACTTGACATTCTATCCTTTTATTATAATTTTCAATATGGCCACATGACCCGTAATATTTTACCTCTCTTTCTAATTCACATTCTTTTCTCACGGCAAAATCTTCAATTTCGCCACATAATCCAATAACATTGCTATCCTTAATGGTAGCCAAAATACATTCATTTTTTTTAGAATTTACTTCAATCTTGTTGCAAAATGATAGGTTAAAGTTAAATTTTTGAATTAGACATTTCCCCCTGATTGTAACATTCTCAATTTCATTGCAAGATTCGATATTGCTTTTATATTTGACGGCATTTAAAAGACATTCATTTTTTTCCGAGTTTATTTCAATTTTGTTGCAAAATGATATGTTTGCGTAAAGTTCATGGAGGTCTCCAGAATAGGTATAATAGACACTCCAAGCATATCCATAATTGTATTTATCCAAATGTTTTAAGAAGTAATACTTACACGCAGCGGATGTATTAGACTCTCTGCATAGATAATCCACCATAGCTGTGGTGTTGTCTCTTGTAGTATAACCTCCTTCGGTATAATAATAACGGCTCTCTAAGAAATTACTTATAACATAATGATGGCATCCAAGGTACTTTTGAAACCATTCTGGATCCCATTCGCATGGCCTTGTACTATTTAATCCTAAACCGATGACTGAAAGACAGTTAATTTGATTTTCACCATTTAGCCTAAAGCAATCTGTGTACCTTTTTGACCGAATAACCGAGCCAGCAGTACAATATACTTTTTTAAATTCACTTAATTCCCCAAAAGTGTTTTTATATTCTAGCTTTAAACAGAAATTAACTGAATCATTCGCACCTTCATATTTTTCAGCGGTCAGATATGCTAAAGTAACATAACAATTGTCTTTAAATTGATAAGGCCTTTTTGCATATCTAAAATCCATAGGATCTCCACTATCAAATCCATCGTAAAGACGTTCTTGAGAATATGTTAAAGACCTGACCAAACCAAGATTTGTCAATCTATCGCACCATATTCCATTATCACTTAGATGCTTTTGAAGCACAAAATTACCAATTTGAGCCAAAAATACAAGGCTTATAAAAAAAAGGGTTATAGTAATGCCAATAAGGACCTCTATTTTTAAAAATGACCCAATCCCAGAGTCATCTTGTTGGTCCTGGCGTCTTGAGAATTTGATTAAAAGAGTTATAACAAATAAGAACAAAGATGAAGTTATCGTTGAGTAAAAACTCCAAGCAGGATTATAAAACGGTGAGATAAATATGACATCCAGTGGTTTAATTGGTAATAAGAGTATCAGTAAAAATGACAAAAAAATAACATACGATAAGACTCTAAAGAGTTTACTTATTTTTCTAATTACCATAATAATTATTATTGATACTAATAAATAAACAAATTGCACACCTAAATTAGTTATAAAAAGCAAATGAGGAAACCAACCTACGTTGTCATAATAAGGAGCAAGCAAAAATTGAACGTATAAATAAAGAGGTATCAGCAACAACCCGATTGCTATCGCGATTATACGGTAAAGGGACTTTTTACTTAAGAAATCGAGTATCTTTTCTCTTATTGTGTTCATCATTTAAATTCTTTATAAAGTCATATTTAAGACTTTCTTATTCTTATGACTATTAGGTTATTATGCAAAAGATTTATATCTCAAACGAAAAAAGGATATTTAAATCATATGAGGTTACGAAATGAGCAAATATAAAATGGTAATTCTGGCACGACAAGATTTAAAATTGCCAAAGGGAAAATTAGCTGCCCAATCATCGCATGCTTCAGTAGACTCAGTTCTAAAATCTGACAAAAAAATTGTGGAAGCATGGAGAAATGAAGGCGGCAAGAAGATTGTCTTAAAAGTAAAAGATGAGAAAGAGCTATTTAGATATAAGCAGATGGCAGATGATGCGGGATTGAAAACAGCGTTGATTAAAGATGCCGGACATACAGTTTTAGAGCCTGGCACCGTCACTTGCCTTGGAATCGGACCTGATGAAGAAGAAAAGATTGACAGAATAACTGGAAAGTTGAAGATGGTTTGAATTTCTGATAATAGCATTAAGAGTATTTTTTACAAAGAAAATATGTCTTTTGTTTCGGGTTTTTCATCTCTTCGAAAATAACTGTCCCCACATAGCCATGCAAACGTTCCACCATTGTAGCCTGCATCATATTCATGCTGATAGGACAAGCCAAATCTTTTTAAATCTAATTCCTTATGAGGATTTCTTAAATATGCATCACTAAATCCTTCAAAAAGTTTTGTGCCTCTTAACGAAGGCCTTCCATCTGCATCAGTCTTAGTAGAAAATCCCTTTCTTCTTGCAAATTCAAGGTACGCTCTTTCTTCTAATGGAACTTGTTGATTGTCAGATACTGTTACCATATCTTAAGCTAAAGGAAATTGATTTAAAAATCTTTTTGAGTTACCTTTTTAAATCACTTATTTATCCATTCTTATATTTGGGCCCATAGCTCAGCCTGCTTAGAGCACCTGACTCTTAATGCAAGAAGAAATCAGGGGGTCAGGGGTTGAAATCCCCTTGGGCCCACTTTCTTTA
>CAZGTJ010000030.1:0-703 GCA_964528545.1 uncultured Methanosarcinales archaeon | reverse complement strand
CTTTAATTTTTTTCACTAATAGAATTTGGTAAGGTTTATATTTGGTTTTGTAACACCTCGATGTTATGATACAGGATGTATTTGTAATCGGAGCAAATGGAAAAGTAGGCTCAACGTTGGTTAACCAGATTTTAGAAAAGCGTGACACAGACCATTCATTTCATGCCAATCCAACAAGAATAGTTGGAGTTGCTTCAAGCAATTGCTTTTTGTATTCTCCCAGAGGATTGAGCCCTATACAATCTCATGAGTTTGCATCAGGTAATTTTAGTGGAGCAAGCACATATTCAGATCTTCACGAACTTGTTGAAATAGCAGATATAGGAATGAGAAGAAGCCACAGCTCCGTCGTGTTTGTGGATACAACAGCAGTTGCAGATGAAATGACTCGATTTCATACTCACGTGATTGGAACGACTCCTTATGGGATTGTCACCGCGAATAAAAACCCCATAGCCTTATCTGCTTACGCGACTTTTCTTGCTTTGACGGGCAATCCAAGAAGATATGGATACAGATGCTCGGTCATGGCAGGTTCTGATGCCGTGCCGTTTTTGCAAGATTTAAAAGACTTGAATGAAAGGCTTTACAAAATCGAAGGGTGTTTTTCCGGGACATTGGGTTACATAAAATCAAATCAAAAAAAAAAAAAAAAATTTTCTGAAATTCTTCGTGAAGCCCATAAAATGGGTTACACAGAACC
>CAZGTJ010000029.1:0-8745 GCA_964528545.1 uncultured Methanosarcinales archaeon | reverse complement strand
AAAATGGAAGAACTTTTGAAGTTGTACAAACAGACAAGCCTATCATGGCCTTAGAAAAAGACGGAGGTTCTATAAAGTGTGCATCGCACTGTGCACCAACAACAAAATTGTGGGACTATCTGGGAATTAAGCACGGGCTTTTATATCCGGGAAAAAAATATCCTATGCATGAGGAGCACTAATTCTTCTAGCCTTACTGACATAATTCAAAATTTTCCCATTGGAGTATTTTCCGCATCCTAGACAGTCATTTTTATTTTTTAATACGACAAAACCAGAGCAATTTTCGCATTCCTTGTGCAAGGCCTCTCCCATAAACCATCGTTTCATTTCGTCTTCTTCAATCCCGACTTCATTTTTTGTTGCCTCTGGTCCTATAATCTGAGAGCCTTCAATGCTCAGCCGTATTCCCTTTGCGTCTATCTCGCAGAAATACATTCCTACATTATTCAATTTCAGCTTAGAGATATCAATTTTCGAAATTTCCCTGTTGACTATAAAATATCGGTTCTTGTTGTTTTTCAAAAATCCGTACTCCAGCTTCATTCTTGCCCCCCATTGCCCCTCAATCATGCTCAATATCTCCTTTATTTCTCTGCTGTTTAGGATTTTTAGCTCTGCCATTTTATTTTAGAATTTTAATCAGCTCTTTTAACGAGATGTTGCTCCTTATCCCCTCTCCCTTGAAATGTGTGCTGCTAACCCTGTATCTGCTCTTTCTTATTTTTTCCATCACAAAATCTTTTTTAGGAAGTGATTTGATCCTGTTTTTCCCGCAAATGTCGTGCAAATCGTAGAACGGCATCGCATTTATTTTCGATTCGTCCTTTATTGTTGCAAGAAATTTTATTAGTCCCCTGTTTTTGCCGAAAATTCTATTTTTCATGGAATTCGAATACATTTTCTTGCACAATTTCCTGTCCCATAATTGCCCTGTCCACAAAGGGCCTTTTCCGTCTGCAAAATCGTGGTGCTTTAGGATTTCATCAACCCTGCTTTTTCCTTTTTCATTGACCAAAAAGGCCCGCATGTAATGCTCTTTCGAGTAGGAAAAAACAGGAACAAGGGCCTTGTCGTATTGCATCCCAATAAGCTGGATTTTTCTTATCAAAATCCTAAGCCCAGTTTCATGCATGACTGCATCGTTTCTTGGCGTTGCCCAGTACTTGCGCCGGCAGGCATTTATGAAAGTTCCGCTCAAAGCGCTTGTATCCGTTGCAGTGACTGCCAAAATGCCTTCTCTCGAAATCCTCCTGCACGCCGCATCCAAGAACGGATTTGGAGTGCCAAAAGGGTCTATATCGATGTAATCAAACCCGTTCGAGCTTAGCATCATTAAATTTGCATCATTGCTTGTCAGCTTTATTTTGCTAGACAGCCTGATTTTGTTCAGTTTCAAGTTTTCCTTGATTAATTTTGTGGAATTCCTGCCATAATCGTTGACAAAAATGGTTTTTATCTTGCTCTTTGATAATTCTTTCAAAAACCTAATGCTTCTTATTCCTGATGCCGCCAGAATGTCTGCAATCTGCATATTCCTTTTGTTAATGGAATTAAGCAATAAAACGGAAATGTCCCTGTTTACGCTCATGACAGGATTATAGAATACCTTCATTTCCTTTGAAACAATTTTTGCTTTTGGAACTTTTACTCTTGCAAGGCCTTCAGTCACAATTTGCATAAAACCGAGAAATCGGGCTTGAATAAATATATTGTTATCTCAAGGTGTAGCTTTCAGCAAATTTTGGAGCATATTTGGGAAAGAGTCCCATCTGGCTTGTGACATCAACAACTAGCTGCACCAATTCAGGCTTGTCTGTATGCCTGCTCATTCGGCGGAGCATGTCTTCAAGAGAAAGCCAGCCTGCTGCATAATGCTCGGCCGGATTAATTCTTACTTGCTCAAATGGGTCAACCACCAGTCCAGGAACCGCTGTAACTTGCTGTTTTTCAGGGACTATCCTTTCTGAGCCTGATCCATCCTTCTTTTTTCTATTAATTATATATTCGGCTTCTGCAGTCACCTCTGGAATAATTACTACACTATACAATCCGGACTCCTCCTTAGTTTCTCGTATGCCTGCAGACTCAACTGTTTCGCCCGGCTCAATTCCTCCCTGGGGGTTTTGAACATACCCTTTAACATTAAACAAAGCAAGAAACTGAAGCCTGCCATCAAGAACCCTGTAAGGAATTACTCTTGATATCTTCCTATCATACGGCGGAGGCATATGCCTGTTTTAAATTCAGCCACCCATATAAAAGCTTTGCGTTATAATAGCAACAAATTTGCGTGCACAACGTTTAAAAACGCCTCTTCTTTACTTCAAGCTATGCTAAGGCAGCTGATTGTAACGGTAATGGGAAATGTTGATGCTGGCAAGACGCAGCTTCTTGATACGATCAGGAATACTGCTATCGTCGAATCGGAGCCTGGAAGGATTACACAGTGCATCGGCTGCTCTTTAATTCCTGAGTCGACGATAAAGAAAATTTGTGCAAAACTTGTGGAAAGGCATAAGCTTCAGATAAGCATCCCGGGCTTTGTCATTATCGACACCCCCGGCCACGCAAGCTTCACAAGCCTGAGAAAAAGAGGCGGAAATTTGGCCGACATTGCGATTCTTGTCATTGATATAAATGAAGGCATTAAACCTCAAACACTCGAGTGCATTGAAATCCTAAAGCAGTACAAGACTCCTTTTGTAATTGCCCTAAACAAAATTGATTTGATGCAGGGCTGGCAGACAAACAACGGCTTAATTTTGCTTGAAAGCATTCAGAGCCAAAACCAAAAAACACTTGCGCTCTTTGAGCAGAAGCTTTATGAAATAGTCGGGAGGATGGCAGAGCTTGGATTTAATTCAGAAAGGTTTGACAGGGTCGAGGACTACACACAGCAGATTGCAATTATTCCGACATCTGCAAAGACAGGGGAAGGGATTCCAGAGCTATTGATGGTTATGTCAGGCCTCTCGAAGAGATTTCTTGAAGAAAGCCTAAGGGTAAACGTAAACGGCCCCGTAAAAGGGACAATTCTTGAAATAAAAGAGGAAAAGGGGCTCGGAATAACAGCAGACGTCATAATCTACGACGGCACCCTAAAGCAAAATGATGCGATTATAATCGGGTCCCTGGGAGAGCCGGTTGTTACAAAAGTAAAGGCGCTTCTTGAGCCAATGCCCCTTGCTGAAATGCATGATAGAAGAACAAAGTACAAGCCTGTCAAGAAGGCTGTTGCTGCCACGGGGGTTAAAGTGGCCGGGCCTGATCTTGACAAAGTGGTTGCAGGAATGCCGCTAAGAGGATTTTTGCAAAACGAAATTGATAATGTGAAAGAGGAGATAAAAAGCGAAGTCAAGGAAGTGCTAATTGAAACGGACAGGCAAGGCGTTGTAATAAAAGCAGATTCTCTTGGAAGCTTAGAGGCGCTGATAAAACTGCTTAAAGAGAAAAATATAGAAATCAAGAAAGCGTCAATCGGCAGAATCTCGAAAAAAGATATTTCGGATGCTGATGCAAATTATGAAAATAATCCCCTTCAAAGCGCAGTTCTTGGATTTAATGTCGACACCGCTCCCGATGTCAGAGTGCCTCCAACAGTAAAAACAATCACGAGCAACATAATATATAAATTGCTTGAGGAATTGGAGAAGTGGCAGATTGAGATGCAAATGCAGATAGAAGCAAAGGAAATGGAATTTCTTGTCAGGCCATGCAAGATCCGGCTGATGAAAGGATATACCTTTCGCCAGAATAATCCGGCAATTGTAGGGGTAGAAATACTGGGAGGGGTGTTAAAGACAGGCACACCATTGATGAAAAATGACGGAGCGGCAATTACCGAAGTCAAGGGGATGCAAAAAGAGCAGGAGAACGTGGATAAAGCACAGAAAGGGCAGCAGCTTGCAGTCTCAATGCCAAATGTCACAGTCGGAAGGCAGATTCACGAGGGAGATGTCTTGTATTCGTCAATTCCGGCAGAACAATTCAAGAAGTTCAAGGAATTCAAGAAGTGCCTAACGGAAGAGGAAAAAAATATTTTGCGGGAGATTGCAGAAATAATGCGCAAGCAAAACCCTATGTGGGGCGTTTAAACAGTTACAGCAATCAGCGAGTTATAGGTAAGTTTGTTAATATCGATAATTCCGAACTATAATGTGATGTTATGCCGGTAGAATACGAACCAATATTGATTTCTGTGATAAATTATTACAAGAAATCAAGATTTATCCAACTGCCCTTCTTACGTCAGTGACTTCAACAGACTCGACCCCGCGCAATTGAGCGACTTTGCCTTCAAGAGCCTCTGTGCTCCCTATTTTCTCGTCCATAACAAAAATAATCATCACTGCCTTAATCCCGAATGCAACCGGCTGTATTTCCGTTTTAAATTCCTGCGAACTGCAGAACTTGACAATTTCCTTTTTTGCCTCGGTCTCAAGTTTGTGCAAATCAACCGATGGATTTGTGGGCATGATCCTCATGGAAACTACGACATTTGCCATATTAGTTGGGACCTTCAAATCCGCAAGAACTGCAAACATACTTGGCGGCTATTTCACGGCAGTGATTGCACCTGATAATCTCAATTTTTGAGCATCTTGGGCACGAGAACCTTGTAGAGCCGATAGTGTTTGAAATTCTTCTTTTGCATGATGTGCATATTGCTTTTTCCATAGCGTTGGAATAAGAATTTGGTTTAAAAAGGTTGTTGTTTTAAGGTATTGTGATATCAATTACGTGCTTAATTTTGGAATATTGAAGTGCAACTTGATTAGCCGCGCATTAAAAAATATTGATTAACCGCTCATTTTCATCGATTTCGAATGTTTCCCCCAAAAACTGCTTGATTGTGTAGATATTTGTCTTTAGGTGATTTGTAAGTTCAGATGTTCTCATTCTTGAGCCTGAAATCAAGCATGCGAAAACAAGAAGCTGATCTGCCAGCAGCCTATCGGCTGGCGCTTTGCTTCCTATTTCCTTTATCAAATTTAAGGAGCACTCTTTCCCGACTATTTCGGCTTTTTTCCCTTGCTCCCCCAGAGTATCAGAGCCAATTCTTATTGGATTGTTTTCATCAATGTCTTCCTTTTTCCTTGAGAAAATTGCCCACAAAGTTATGCCCGAGCCGATTGAGGATGTTTCCTGATATTGCATGTCTATCCTGATAGGAACGTTGAATGTTTCCTTCAATTCATTCTGGGCCGCTTCTGCCTGCCTTTCTGCAACCTTTGCGCTTTGCAATGTTTTTGATGCATGCGAAATTCCCTTTATATGGATCAGGTGCCCCTGCTCGACCAAATCAAATTTAATGACACTTTCGCTGGTTTTTTTCCTAAAATCTTCAAAACTTGGAAAGTCGTTTAGCTTGATTTTTGGGTTTATTTTGATTTCAGCCTTGCCCTGCCCTCTGGGATAATATCCCCTCTTAATCAATCTTGTTTTAACCTTTGCAAATCTCTGCAATTGCGGGACCAAAACGTTGCTTAAATAATCAAAGCTTGGGCTCCATGAAACATCGGTTCCTCCTGTCAAGGAAATTGTAATTGGCTTGCCGGCAAAAAGGCATGGGAGCATCAGAGACTGCATCACAAGCGTAATTGATCCTGCTGTTTCGATGTCGACTTCGATATTCTTGGACGTAAATTTGCGCGGGTAAAACCTAAGAAATGTTGAGCCAATTTCGTCTCCTTCTACAACTGCATT
The DNA here is from genome assembly GCA_964528545.1 of uncultured Methanosarcinales archaeon. GTDB lineage: Archaea > Nanobdellota > Nanobdellia > Woesearchaeales > GW2011-AR4. The sequence continues at coordinate 3,036 of CAZGTJ010000029.1, read as the reverse complement.
GCAAAGCTCCTTTAGAGCCCTTACCCCATAAAGGTGCTGGTTTTTCAGCCCGGGGTCTTTGCGCCCTTTTCTAATATCACAAATTTCAAATGATTTTTGAGTGATTGCCGAAAGCGCCAAGGACGTCCTTAGAATCTGTCCTCCTCCCTCAAGATAAGAACCGTCTATTTTTATCATTATCGGGAAAAAAATGGATGGTATTATAAAACTTGTTGGTCATAATAAATAAAGAAAAGAAAAAATAAAAAGTGCTTACAATCCGCACTCTGTTTTTATCTGCTTTGCCAGCTTTGCGATTTCCTTTCCTAAAGCCTGGACTTCCTTTGCCTTTGCTTTGATTTCCTCGGTGCTTGCCTTGTTCTTAATCAAGGTTGAAAGCTCTTTGCTTGCTGTTTCAAGCTGGGCCAATTTCTGCTCAAGCACGGCAATATCATCCGCCTGTTCCTTGCACTTAAGCTTTAAAACTTCCAGTGCCTGCTCGACTTTGACCTGCAGCTCTTCTGCCTTCTTCTGGATTTGCTGCGCAGCATACACTTTATTTTGGTCAAGAACTGCCTTTAGCTCGTCCTTGCTGTCCTTCAAGTATTGCTTAAGCTCTTGCGTTGCTGCGGTGAGTTCTGCTGTTGTTGTTGCCTGCTCCACTTTTGTCTTGTAGCCAAGAACTTCCTGCTTTATGCTCTCGACAACAGCTATGTCCTGGTCTTTGAGCTCTTGCGGCATGGACGAAGCCTGTATTTTTGCCTCAATCTGATCAAGTTTTTTAATTACATTGTCTATTCCCTTCAAAACTCTTGCCTGAACTTTTGCGAAATCCACATTTGCTGTGCTGTTAAGTCCTGTGCCCATATTATATTGTGCACTCACAGCAGAAGTTGCCATCAGGAAAATGGCAATTAATGATAAAATGCCTGTTAGCTTTTTCATTTTTCCACCTCACTCGATTTCGGTGCTCAGATCAGGGCTGATTTCTGAATCCAGCGAACTGCCTGCGCTGTCCATTTCCGATACTGCCTGGTCAATTGCAGCTGTGTCCACATTTGTGCCGGATGCGCCTGTGGCGGTATCAGTCGGTGTTGTGCCGCCCGATGTTCCGGTTGTTCCAGAAGGCACTCTGTCCCTCACGCCTGCTCTGTCGCCAATTTTGGATGCAGCCGCATCCTTCTTCGCACTTAAATCTTCCTTATTTGCTTTCTCATTACATGCTATCATTAATACAAGCACCGCAATCAAAGCTAGTGCTGTTGCCTTTTTCATATGCCTCACCCCGATTTTAAACTAATTTTAGTTTATTACGCCTATTCCCTGATTAACCCAGTCAATTGGAGTTGTTGCGCCTATCCAAGCTCGGCTAAATATTTTCCAACTCCGACAATGCATTATCAGTCTCTAAGTCCAGCGTATTGACATTCAAATCATTTTCAATTGATTCCACATCTTCAAGAGTGGCTGCCAAGTCTCCAGTAATATCCTGCTGGGGCGCCTGTGCATTTTCCGCTGTCTTTGGAATGTCAGGAACAGGCTCAGTCTGCTTACAGGCAATAATCAATATCGCCAAAATCAGCAATAATCCGAATAGTGTCTTAGCTTTCATGGTTCGCAAACAGCATTATTTTTTACCCCTATTTAAAATTTTCTAAAAATAAAATAAATCAGCTCGAGTCTGATGAATTTGTTGAATTTGTCGGACTTGGCTCGATATCGACCTTTGCCGATTTCAGCTTTGATACGATTGACTTGAGCTCGTCACGTGCATCTTTCAATGCTTCGGCAGCCTCCTTTAGCAATTTGTGCGCCTCATCCATGGCAGTTTTAGCCTGCTCTTTGTCCCCTGCCTTGATGTAAGCGATTGCTGCAGTCATCTGGTCTTGTGCCTGCTTGTTTTTCTGACTGGCTAAATCTATGTACGCATTGAAAGCGTCAACTTCAGCGCTAATATTGATTCCTTTCTCAGCCGCTTTCGATTCAAGCTGCTCAAGTCTTTTTTCAAGCGATTCTGCCTTGTTTATATGGCCTTGCACTCTTGCTGAAAGCACCCTGAGGCTAAATGCCCTTCTGTAATGGTCTGCTTTTGTCTCTTTCAGCATTTTTGCAGCGTCCTTTAGCTCCTCCTTTGTAGTTGCCGAATCAATCGTTGCCTTAGTGGCATTTATTTCAGCTATCTGCAGGTCTATTGTTGCAATTATGTCTGATTTTTGGGCGTCAGAAAGATTGGATTCCTGTATTTTTGCTTTCAGTTCGCTCAGCTCAGCCATCCACTGGTCTGCTGTCAAAGAAAGGAATTCCTTGAATTTGTCCACAGTCGTATTCATATCGCCGGACTTTTTTGCACTTCTTGCATCTTTAAGCACTTCGAGCCTCGCCTTTCTGTCTTCTTTCATTTGCTCCATGAAATCCTTTCTTTCCTCCTTCATCAATTTGGCCCTTTCCCTGGATTCTTTCATTGTGCCCTTGACTAATTCCATTCTTTTTTTTATCGCTTCCCTTGCAGCTTCTCTTTCCGCATTCGTAATAATCTTTGACGAGCTGCTGTCGGATGAATTTCCAGAATAGCTGTCATCATCCGGGCCGTCATCGTATGCGTCATCTGAAGAGCTGTCATTCGATGTAGAGTTAGAGTAACTGTCATCGTACATGTCATCTGAATCGCTATCATCTGACTCATTTATACTGTCATCCGAGCCCTGGTCTGCAAATGCCAGAGGCACCAAACTGCCAAGAAAAATTGCAATCAGGCAAATTGTATATACCTTTGTATTCATGTTTTTCATTATTTCGACCTCCGATTTGCTGATTCTACCGAATATTAAACTTTTAGTTAGATGACAGGTATATCTTGCTTATAAATACACTTTTCCTTAATTTTTCTAAAAGCTTTATTAGTAACTTTAAAACTTTACAAAGTCCTATTTTGCCTTATTTACCATTTTAAAGTCTATTTTTGCCCTTTTTAGGCAAAATATCTCCTAAATTTTACTCCTAAATAGGGTGCTGTAGAAAAAGTCTATTAATTGTAGAAAGTATGTTCTGCATGATAAC
>CAZGTJ010000028.1:0-8876 GCA_964528545.1 uncultured Methanosarcinales archaeon | reverse complement strand
AAGACATGAAGATGTTAAAATTCTTTACAGGCGCTTGAATGATATGTCAAATGACCCTGATGCGACTTACAAAGCTGGAAAACTCTCGATTGAACTTAAGTGGCTTGGTCGTATTAGAATATTAGCAAGAGTCTTGAAAAGTCCAGATAGTGTCTATAGAAATATTGGAAATTTTGCAAAAAAAATGAATAACATTTATGATATGCACGCAGAAGGAGAAACAACTAAAAGTCATGCCCATATCAGAATAAAATATTATCCGATGTTTGAACCTACAAAGGAAGGTTGTAAGTATACACAAGGGATTCTTGCAATGACTCCGACAGGATGGAAATTACCCGAAGCGCAAGTTGTGGAATTGCATTGCCAGGCGGAGGGTGCCGACTCATGTCTATATGACGTCAGTTTTCGAGAGAAAAGGACTTTAGTTAAAGATTTATGGTATATGACATTAGGAAGAACTGCTGTGCTGCGTGAAGCTCTAGACCAATTAGAAAGAGATTATGAGCAAATACAAAAACAAAGGGACGAATTAAGAGAAACAAATGTAAGATTGGAAGAACGCGCGCAGCAATTAGCCAGCGAAAAACTGGCCCTCGAGGAAAAATCACGTAAGGAAAGAGAGCTCTATCAAATGGATGCCGTCACAGGATCGCAACTTGAGCATACGATGCACGATATCGCGAGAGCATGGCTAAGCGTCTTGGGGACTCACGTTAATATCACAGGAGATTTGATAAGCGCTGCAAACAAATACATCAATATAGCCGGCAGGCAGTCGGAACTTGAGACAAAAGCTTTCCTAGAATTTCAGCGTAAGATGGAAGAAATGCGCATGAAATCAAGTTGGCAGGCATTGGATTTTCTTAATGTTTACGACGCTTACATTGCAACACATCAACGAAAATCCAGGACAGAAATAGCCTTAACTGACGTCAGCGACCAAGTTAAGAAACTCGCGTCAACACAACCACTCGCAAGAGGCTCTCTTGATAATTTTCTTAAGAACTTCGAATCGATACATGAATTGCAGGGTTCTAATAATCCGTACAGAAATCCGAATCAAGATTTAACACACTTGAAGCAGGTTGTCGGTGAAGGACAATTTGCTTTTAAGCAAATAAATGTTTATCTTGATTTGGACAATAAAGTTCCGACAATTTACCTTACAAGACGTCTTCAAATGTCATATCTTGCAATAGCCATAAATGCTGTGACTCATGGACGGGCGACCGAGTTATACTTGAGAACGGAACTAATCAATCCGGGTACAAACCTAAGGTTCAAAGAAGCAATGATTGGTATCCACATTTCAAACAATGGCATAGACATACCCGCAGAAATCAGGGAAAAGATTTTCCAAGGCTATTCACCAAGCGGCTCAACTGGAATGGGGTTATCCAGCGCAAAGCTCAGGGCAGAATTAAACAATGGCGTGCTTGAATTAGCCCCACCTGAAAAACAAGGATTTCCAGTGCATTTTGCCCTGTATTTGCCAATAATTCAAGGCACGGCAATTGTCGAGAAAAAATAAGTTTAAAAATACATGAATAAACCCTTCAAATAAAATGAATCCATTAACCTATCACCTTCGTGTAATGGTAGTAGACGACGACCCTGCCCAAAGAGAATTAGTCGGCACATTTTGGGATAACAGAGATTTAAGATACCAAACGCCTGCAAGAATCTACCGGACATTAAGAGAACTAAATATTATTAAACCTGCTTCTGAAATTATGCAAGGCTCTGATTTAGACCATAGAGTTGATGCTCTTTTTAGAAATCCGTCTCTTGCTGAAGCAGGTGAAATTGATTGGCCTTTGAAAAGTGAATTAAGTCAAGTACTGAGAATTAATCCAGAAATTGACGACGAATTTAAGATAGTGGAGCCGGTCGAGGCAAGAGATGCCGCGCATGCAGTAAAAGTGTGGAAAGAGTTAAGAAATTCGTATAATTCTTCAAGTCCATCCGAGATTTATTGTGACATTGCAACTCTTGATCATGACATGCCAGGTATTACGGGGATGGAGCTTGCGCAGGAGTGGAGAAAATCAATGATTGAGAAAAGAAAAGGAATGGTATATTCAGAATCTCCGTTTATACTATTCTATACGGGCAAAGGACCTAATCTTGCAGCAAATTTTAAGGAATATTATGATGCTGATCTTGACAATATTACCACTGTAAATCTTGCAGAAGGGGTTTTATCCAAGGGCATTTCTTTTAGCGATTTTAACAAGCATGTATGGAACATTCTGGACAAGAGAGCGTGTGATCTACCGAGAGAAAATTAAATCACTTCACTAATAATTCAACAAAAAATCCGCCCTGATGGGATCTATAAGGATTAAATTGCATTGATGCTTCCTGCCCTTGTTTAAATAAATCAGACATTTTGCCTATTTCCTGTGACATCTTTTCATCAATTCCATTACCCACGACAGAAGTATATAAAAATCTGGGGTACCCACTCCTTTTTTGATATTTGCCTAAAACGTTCTGCATGCTTAACGGAACTTGTTTTATATTGTCGTATAAGACAAAATTAACCCATGGGAGCGGCTCTGCCTTAGACAAATGCCCTAGCAAGATATCTCTTTCTGCAGGTTTACCGTCAATAAGAATTTGTGCATTGATGTCAGTTATAATTACCCCTGTATAATTTTCTTTGGGATTTATCGGGTTTTCTGCTCTCGTTCCTTTTGAAAGACTTGTAGGGGGTATAACGCGGGTATCTTTTCTATCTTTTATTATTCCTACAGTCTGGTTAAGAAAATCAGTTTCATATTGTGCAAGCCTTGTTCCTAAATCCATCACATCTCCGTAAGTTAATTTTGCAGCTTCCTCCTCAAACACGTCCATAAATTCTTTGTATAGGGTTCTTGGAATCCAAACATTCTTTACATTTGTGCAGTCGGCCCCTCGCGTACTTATTACTTGGTTTAGTAGCGACTGCGCAATTTGTCTAGTATCTTCCATTTGCGATCCAATCACAACAGCATTAAGCGTTTCAGGGAAGAGATGATGCCTTTCTATAAATGACCTCACATCAGAAATTAACCCCGGATTGACTCCCTCGTTTAATGCATCTTCAAGGGATTCTTGTCTCCAATCCTTCTTGCGTGCAATGTCTCTTAGTTTTTCAATTTCATTTTTTACATAAGCGTGCGAGTTTGCGTCAAGAGCAGCCATAAATCTTTCTTCAATATATGTTTTGGCTTTTCCAAAATAGAACCCCGCTTTTGCATAGGCCATCCCTTTTCTCATAAATCCGTTATCATAGTCACGGTCCCAGTATGCTTTCTGTAGCAATGTTCTTAATCCAAGCTCATTATTCGAGTCGACTTCCCTTGCGACCTGCACAAACCTATGAATTAAATAATTTACAGTGACGTCAGATTCACTAGGCCTTACATACATAGTAAATCTTTGCTTGCTTTGGTCCGCCAAACTCGGCATTAGAATGTGGCTAAAAAGACAAACTGAATCGTATAGCGTGATATTGCCCGGGGTTACCATAAATGCAGGTGAATTTGGAACTTTCTTTTCTATAACTTTAAGCGATTCTTTTAGATGTTCGGTTGACAAGGATGACCAGTTGGCTTTCTGGTCCACAAATGCAGCATATATAATTTTAAGCAAGCCCAATCCATCCTGCTCGATGAAATCCCCTCGGGCCCTCTCCGCCATTGCAATTGTTTCTGCAATGGGAATTTTTGTTTTTCCAGTATATACAGTTATCATTGATTGCTTTCCGTCAAGCGCATCCTTAATCTCCTCGTTTATTGAGTTGGTGAGTAGGGCCATGATATGATACATTGCTGCAAATCTTTCGTTGACGGGGACTTTTCCCAGAGCAGGTTTGCAGTACGAAGATGCTGCTCGCAGCATTTGCTCAAACTCGTCTGGGTCGACTACGCCGGCCACGGAAACATACTCTTTTTTAAGTTGGTCTTCAACTCTTGCAGCCAATGAAGCTTTCCTAAATTCAGGAGCACTTGCTACTTCATTTTCTATGTGCCCGATGATGCTGTCTATTGTGTAAGGCGTTAATTCAGGGGTGTGCCTTATCTCGAGATCAGGGCTGGCAATGTATAATATATCGGAGCTTAGACTGCTTAGCGGCATTGCAAATTTTAAAATTCCGGTGGAATCAGAAAGAACTGTTGTTGGAAAAGCGACTTTCAAAAGCCATGTACTACTGGGGACTCCAATTCGTATGGAATTTTTTATATACTCTCTTAAGGCTTTGGAATAAAGGAGACCGATTGATTCTGAATTTATATTATCTTCAGGTCCCAGTCCAGATAAATCCCTTGTTCTTAGGAGTTCGTTCCTAAAATTATAGTATCCATCGACTCCATAATCTGCGGCAAATTGCCTATCAAGTTGCCTTACCGTAATATTTTTTCGTGATGCTGTAATTTTTTCATGGGCAAGCGCCTCTTTTAGCATAGTCCATGGAGTAGGGACTTCATAAGCAGGAAAAAATCTGTCTACGGTTAACCTTCCTCTCTTGAATTTGTCCGGTTCCCCGCTTTTTGTCCAGAACATTGAGCCTTTTCCATCGGCAGCTCTCATAAAGGAAGGGAATGTTGACTTATAGCCGAGATACGGCCAAGTACCATGGTCGAGAGTGTAGTCGCCGACTCGAAGAGTGATGGAATCACCGGATTCTGAGTGAGTTGCAACGACAAAACCATAATCTTGTTCTTTTATTTCCGCGACTCTGTTTTTCTTGTCAGGGTTTAGTATTCCTAAATACTTGCCACCGCCTGTAATATCCTTCAATTCAGCTTCTGATAAGACTCTGGCAGGTTTTACACCGACTATCTCAAGGGAAGGTATCACGACTCCATTAAGCAAAACATTCGCAGTATTCGGCCAGATTTTTTGGTTTATGATAAGATTTTCTGGAATGCGTTTTATCTTCATAAGTTCGCCGGCCATTGCAAGGTACATTGCCCTAAAATCTGCAGATGTGAGTGCGAGCTTAATCATTGCATTTTCCTTGGATTTTGCTCTTGGGTGAATAACTTCTTCCCTAAGGGCAGTTTCGCAAACGACATCGAGGTTTTTTGATTTGGTTTGCGGGCTGGACGGATTATAGTACAATTCGAATTTACCCTCGCCAATCCTAGCCATATGGAGTATAGTTGTAACGGGAAACAAAGCATCGTACGATTTGAAATTAGATATATCCGCAGGGGTTAAGTCTGCATCACTCATTCTTTTTTTTACCCCCTCTATGTTATAATATCCAAATTCAACCACATGCGTTACTATCTTATCAAGAATTTCCTGCTGCTCAATCCACTCCAGCGACTTGGTAGAAAGTATGGCTCCAACTATTTTATCTGACAATTCCTTTGGAAAAAAAACATCAGGCGCCATTTTAACCTAACTTTTACAACTACCCAATGGCATCTATTTGTGCCTTATAAATTTATCCAAAGAAAAAAACGATTACTCTGTCAACAGCTCATTGTATATCATGAGTGATGTAACGGTCTGGCTGTGACATTGTGCAGAGCTTGATTTGGATGAGCCAACTTCACTAAAAGAATAAAATCCGAATACAGGCAAAGATTTGTATTTTTTCTTTAAATTTGCCAAATCCTTTTTTTCTATGTCCTTTGCCAAAGGTCTTCTGCCAGAGCAGGCGCAAAACAGTGCAAGAACAGAATGTTTCCCTTTTTTTTCCCTGAGCATTTCATCCACTGAATTTTTTAGTGTTTCAAGGGTTCTCTTGTTGTTGAAATTTAATATGTTCATAATGGAGTTCTGGTGGAGCTTAAAAGTAGAATGCATTGTCTTGTTGTCCGGGTTTGGAAGTGCTTCCTTGACAAATGTAGTGCCGTCGGCCTGCAGGAGTCCAAATGGCCGCGACAATGAAAATTTTGACTGGTCCTTAAGATATTTTTCTTTTGAAACCCCAAGCAAGTGCGCATACTCGTTTATCGGCTCTTTCCCATTGATTTCAAGAATTTCATATCCGGATTTATCAATCTTGGTTATTGCCGCAAAATCTTTTGTTGCGTAATATCCATGGGCAACAAGCGTACTGAAGTGGAGATTGCAAACGACAAAAACGACAATTGCAGCGTTTTCGTATATCTTGCCGTTGGCAAATTGGTAATTATTTGCCTTGTTTTTAAAATATTCCTCGAAGCTTGAGCTTGCAGAACCACCGAAAACAGGAGTATGTGGTCCTGTGTAGTCGAGAAGCCCTGATATGAATTCAGACTCCTTGCCGGCTACTGCTTTTCCCTTCACAAACTTTGCACCGCTGATAAAGGTAAGGATAAAATATGGCGGGTTTCTTATTATATTCCCATAATCTTTTGTTTTTGTCCTCGTAAACTGAATGTAGGCGTCGACATACTTATCTGCCCTTATACTCTCTACCGCCTGCCTTACAGCAGTATACGCCTTCTTTTGCGGATTTGACCTGTAGTTGTCTGCTACAGAAATACTAAAGTGAATGTATTCCGACTTTATGGAAAGAACTGCAATTGTAATATCCGGGCTATATCCGTCATTCGTGAAGATTTTGTCTGTTGAAACCCCAATCCAATTTGTTCCCAGAACGCTGTTTGCTCCTTTTAAAAACTCTTTTTGAGTATACTCCGAATTGGTATACACGATTGAAAAATCGGGCTTGCCGCACTCCCCAATCGCTTTCTTGCAAGCTTCCACAGCCGCATTGAAAGGATCTTTGTTAAGAGAGTATCCAATTCCCACACTTATAGTTTTTTTTTCTGCCATCAACTACTCCTATTTTATGACATATTCACAATACACTGTGCTTTTTCCAGTTTGCTGCGCATTGACGTCTTTTTCAAATAAAAATGAAAACATTCCCGACAGCACTGCCGACGTCATTTGTAAATTATCTTTTTCCCCTTTGGATTCGGCAAAAGGTGAGTTAAATATCCTCACAACCACTTTTTTATCTTTGTTGTTGATGTCAATAACCTGCATTTTCCCAAGCCCGAAAGTTTCAAATATATAATCAATGTTCTTGAGCATGCCTTCCTCACCGCTGCCAAGCTTCTTGGCATAGTCTTGGATATCCTTCTTTATATCTTTTTTGATTGTTTCATAAACTATCTTTGAATTTGAAGCAGGCAAATCTGAAATAACGTCGCTTGGAAGCATTATCTGCTTTTTTCCCAGGACTTCTATCTTACCATCTGTCATGTAAAACTGCCTTGCGAAAAGCAGTTTCTTCAAAAATGAGGATAGCATTTTATCCCTTCTTTATGCTTTTCATTCTATCCCATTTCTCGAACGTCAAGCTTTGATCCTGCTCATTATTGATTTCTATCGAGTTTATGAACATTTCACTCATCTTGTCTTTTTTCATTATCTGTTTTATAGTTTTTTTCAGGGCTTCACAGAATTTTTTTGCCTGATTGTCATGAGCAAAATGGGCGTTCATTGCCATCGGACTTTCAGTCATTATCTCAAAGAACCCTCCTTTCTCGAATATGAACCTTTCATAGCTCTTTGCTTCTATAATATCCATCCCTATGTAATATATTGGTTCCCTGTAATTCTTCTCAAGATTATCTATGAATTTGACAAGTTCATTCCTTGCTCTCTCCTGTTCCTTTATACTCTCCTGTAAATTTTTTGTTTTCTTAATTACAAAGGGAAGGAGTTCACCCACGTCAAGCGCAGGAACGAAAATATGCTTTGTTTTCATGTTTACCCAGAATAAAGAATTCATTAAATCTTGCTTTTAAATACCTTCACCCCAGTCTTATCTATTGTCATCGGCACCGGCCCTCTTGCGTGCTTTGTCCTTCTCATCTTTATTACCCTGATGGCCCTGTCAGCCTCCCCGCCTATGCCCGCATAATGGAGCATGATCACGCTGTCCGTGAGGAACTCTTCCATGCCAAATTTGCTTCCATTGTTTTCCTCTCCCATGGAGCTTTCATTCTGGGCTTCTGAAGTAAGAAGGCTTGTTGCGCCTGAATTTTTAAGTATGTCCTTTACCCTGAAAATCTGCTTTCGCCTCTCATAATCATCTTCCATGGGAAGCCCGAGCGCGCTCACAGAGTCTATAACAATTCTCGACGGCTCGAATAGCGCAATCTGGTCCTTTAAAATCGAGGGGAACTTGCTGATGTCTGATGGCCATATTGGATAGTATAAAAACTTGACCTTGTCCTCGACGTCAACAAAATTCATGCCCAATCCCTCGACATCAGCCTTGAGCTCCTCTTCAGTTTCCTCAAAAGAAATGTAAACGCCCTTTTCCCCAAAATCCCTTGCCCCACTCAGGATGAACTGCATGCAGAAAATAGTTTTTCCAGCTCCGGGCCCTCCAGACACAAGATTAATGGAATTCTTGACCAATCCGCCGTCAACCACGCTGTCAAATCCCGCAATTCCTGTTTTGATTCTTTGGTTAGAGACAGGAACCCTAGCCTGCTCCGGCTTGTACTTGTTTAGTATTCCCATTTTAGTCACTTCAAATAGCTTTCAAGAAGCCTGTTGAGTATTTTCTCTTCCCTTCTTACAACGCTGTAATAGGATACAATTGAAAAAATCAAAACTCCTATTCCAAGCCCGAAAAGAATGTTGATGTATGCCTGGGACACAAGATTGTTTAGCTTCCCAAAATATACAATCGCCAGAAAAACAAAGAAAATCATGAATCCCTTGTTAACAATCGACATCGAGCTCTCCCTTTGCACTTTTGATCTCTCGATGAGAATAAAAAGAAGCTGCTTTTCCATGTCAGAGAGCTTTCTTTTTGGGATAGCATTGACAAGTTCTGCTATATCCTCCTCCTTTTTAAAACCCATGGCATTATCTTTAAATTACTTATTTATAAACTTATTGATTTTTTTCAAAAAGAG
>CAZGTJ010000027.1:0-8957 GCA_964528545.1 uncultured Methanosarcinales archaeon | reverse complement strand
TGATTTTGCATAAAATATCACAGCAAAAACTATATAAACTGCATATGTATATTTTCTGTAATGGTGCTTTTCAGAGACATACTAAAGGGAAGTGAAACTTTGTTCAAGAACGAGGTTGCGCTGGATTATTCTTACCAGCCAAAGATTATCCCTTACCGCGAGAAAGAGCAAAGAATGGCCGCAAACTGCATCAAGCCGCTGTTCCAGGAAAAGTCAGGAAAGAATGTTTTTATTTACGGCCAGCCTGGAGTCGGAAAGACTGCCGCTTGCAGGCATGTCCTAAGCGAGATTGAGGAAGAAACAAGCGACATAATCCCGCTCTACATCAACTGCTGGCAAAGGAACACGACTTACAAGGTTGTCCTTGAAATCTGCGATTTGATGGAATTCAAGTTTGTGCAGAACAAGAAAACAGAGGAACTTTTCAGGTGGATAAAAACCGCGCTGAACAAAAAATCGGTTGTCTTCGTTTTCGATGAAGTAGACAAACTGGAGGATTCGGATATTCTTTACATGATTCTTGAGGAGATTTACAGGAAAACAATAATCCTTATTACCAACTACAAAGAATGGCTGATTGATTTGGACGAGAGGATAAGGTCAAGATTGCTGCCCGAGACAATTGAATTTAAACCTTACAATCTGGAAGAGACAAAAGGAATCCTGAAGCAAAGGATGGAGCACGCGTTTCACGCGAATGCCTGGAGCGACGACGCATTTAATCTTGTCGTGAAAAAAACTGCTGAAGTTCAGGATATAAGGACTGGGTTGTATTTAATGAAGGAGGCTGCGCTGATTGCAGAGGACAAGTCATCAAGAAAAGTCCTGCTTGAGCATGCGCAGCAGGCGCTTGACAAGATTGACGAATTCTCAATAAAAAATCCTGAAGAGCTTGGCACGGACGAGAAAATTATTCTTGGCATTGTAAAGCAGAATTCCGGAAGTAAGATAGGGGATTTGTTCAGGCTTTACCAGGAAAGGGGAGGGAACCTGGTTTATAAGTCATTCCAGAGGAAAATTGAAAAATTAAACAAGAACAAGTTCATCATTGCCGAGAGAACAGCAGGAGGGGATGAAGGAAACACCACAATTGTCAGGCACAATTCCGAAAAGAAATTAACCGATTTTTAGGTCTTTTCGAACAGATTATCGAAGTGCTCTTTCCTATAAGCCCTTCTGAAAGCCTTTACAGTCCACAATATTTGTTCTTCTGGCAATTCAATTTCCCCTTTCTTTTCGACAGCCAATCGCCGCAGCAGACCGTCGTTACGCAAGAGATTTTCGAATTCCGTCATTAAAATGTCCTGCGGCGAATCAGACGGTATATTTTTCCTCGCTATGGACACAAGCGCATCGAATATCCTCTCTGCAAATTTCCTCATGGCATTCTTTGACCCCGAGCCCATTTGTGACACGGCTTCCCTTACAAATTCAATTTCGGCTGAGATTTCATCCTCGTTAAATCTTTGCTCAAGCAGGACGGCCCTGACAATTTTCTTAACTATGCCGAATTCCTGTTTGCTCTCTTCTCGATAGTATGACTCCATAAACACTGCATTGAGGTCCGACTCCACGTGGAATATAAGCCTGAAAAGGGCCGACAGCAGATTTTTTGCGTTTGGAGTAGTCTTTATTTTTTTAATCAAGTGCAGCTCCAGCTTTAATGTGTCCCTGATTCTTATCAAAAGGACCCTCATGAATTTTTGCTTTTCAGTTTCAAAAACAATTGCTTCGTTTATGGAGTCTATTAAAACAGTGCTTTCCTTGCTTGCAAGAATTTCCAAATCCCTTAGTATCTCCTCGTCTAGTTTTTCTTCATTGTCGATGTCTGTGATATCTCTGGATATCAGCTCCTCAATGCTGCCGAGTATTTCAATTAGCTTGCCGGGATTCCTTATTGCATTTTCAACGTTGCCGTAATTAAAAAATTTTGATAGCGCTTCCCTTTTTTTCCAGTTTTCTATATGGCCGCTCCACAAGAGAATGACCTGTTCTTCATCAAGGCTTAACTCTCTTGCCAGATCACTTTCCGAGCGGAACAACCAGTCGAGCAAACCCATTTTTCTAATGCTTAATGAAGTGTTTATAAACCTTTTCAGCCAATTATTCTCCCTCAAAATAAGTGGCAAATATCCTGATTTGAGCCAAAGAGCCAAGCGAATATGATGAAATGATAAAATGAAAAGCAGGGCCCCAAGATTAGGGCAGAGAAAAAGGGATGGTTATTTCAGGTACTTATCGAGAAATTCAACTGTTTTCTTCCATGCATCCTTTGTCTCGTTTGGCGCATAATTCATTCCAGACGGGTTTGCAAACGCATGCCCTACCCCCGGATAAATGCGGATGTCATTTTCAACCTTGTTTTCGTTTAGTGCGGACTCGAATTTCCTGACACTTTCAACTGGAATTGAAGTATCCTTGTCGCCAAAGATTCCAAGAACAGGCCATTTTATGACAGAAAGCCTTGTTGCGTTTGTTTCCAAGTTTCCATAGTAAATTACAGTTGCGGCAAGCGGCTCATTTAATGCAAGCTGCAATGACATTTGGCCTCCAAAGCACCATCCCATTGACGCAACCTTGTCCACATTAACATTGTCCAGATTTTTCAGGTAAGCAACGGCCGACTTCATGTTTGCGATAGCTCCTGTGCTGTTTCTTCTTATCGCGCCAGTTAATTGCTGGGCCTCGCTTGAGTTCTTTGCAACTTTCCCATCAAACAAATCAGCTGCAAGAACTACGTAGCCTTCTGCCGCAAGCGATTTTGCCATTTCCTTGATGTTATCATTAAGCCCCCACCATTCATGAATCATGACAACTGCAGGGTATTTTCCATCTTTTTTTGGCAATGCCAAAAATCCAGTTGCAGGGCCGTAATCAGCTTCCATAGTCTCGACACCAGACATGTCTCTATTTTTAAGGATTTCAGCATTTCTGACAAGATTTTGATTGTTTTGTGCCGGTGCTTGTTTTTGAGCCTGATGAGTGCAGGAGACAACCAATATGGCCAACCCTAAAATCAAAAAAATATTTTTTACCCCCATGGAAATCATAATACTCCAAAGTTTTTAAAGTTTTTGTGCTTGTATCGGGCTATTTCAACATTTTTTACTCTTGAAGCGCCTGGGTTGCTTTTTATGAAGCGAATCAATTCGTTTATTGATTCTGGATATCCTTCAGCCGCAATCTCTACATCTCCATTTTCAAGGTTTTTGGCATATCCTTTAAGCCCTAATTCTTCTGCCTTTCTTCTGACATTTGCCCTGAAGAAAACACCTTGCACTTTGCCAGAGACTGTTAAAATTATGGAGTCCATATCTTTATTTAGGCGTAGAATTATAAAAAGTTTATGAATTATTTTCCTATTGGAGATTTTGTTTAATATTTATTTTCCTATACAAAATTAGCCACTGGACATCCTCTTCTGTGAACTATTTAAATCATTTAATCACAATACAGTGTTGTAACAGGAAAGACATGTTCAAATATCCTCTTTTCACCCCAAATCTTTCCTGTTTATAATCAAGAGGTGCAAAAATGGAGCAGCAAAAAAAGAAAGCAAGAGAAATTGAGAATGATATAATAATGGCGTCAGGAGCAACAGGGCTCAGGTCATGGAAGAGAATGATAATATTCGGATTAAGATAAGCAAACAAGCGAGGTGTGTTAAAGTGGAGCTAACAAACAAATTTGTTGAAGAATTATTCTTCAGGCAGATGAAAGAAATGACGATGAGGGCAAACAGGAAAATGAGAAGTTTTGACACCCAATACAGTGGCTAATTTTTTTTAATTTTTTGTTTTTTAAAATAAAAGTCAAGGAGGATGAAGAATGAAACAAATTTATATTATAGAGGAAATTGAAGATGATTTGGACTTTTACGCAGAAAATCGCCTTGATTTAAGCGTCGAGGATGATGAAATCAGCGGATTGGAAGAGGGATTTATGATGGGATATTTGAGGTAAGATATCACAAACTATATATATCATTTTACCTTCTTTTAATTCATGAGGATATTAACCCGTGAAGAAGTAGAATTGGGAAAAAATGAAATAATTGATGCAATGAGAAGAGGGTTAATTTTTATTTACCCAACGGATACCATCTATGGGCTGGGATGCAATGCAACTATCCCGGAGTCTGTGAAAAAAATCAGAGATTTAAAGGAAAGAGTTGCAAACCCGTTCAGCGTCGTCGCTCCTTCGATCGAATGGATTAAGGAAAACTGCATTGTATCAAGGGAGCCGGAAATGTGGGAAAATAAACTGCCAGGTCCGTGCACCCTGATTTTTGAAATAAAATCCAAAAAATGCGTTGCGCCTGAAACAAATAATGGAATGAAGACTTTGGGGGTGAGAATACCAAAGCATTGGACAACTAAGATAATCCAAGAAGCTGGAGTTCCGTTTATCACGACCTCTGTCAACAAGAGCGGCGAGGATTACATGACTTCCCTGGAAAATCTTGACCCCGACATAAAAGGAAGCGTCGATTTCATTATTTACGAGGGTGCAAAAGAGGGAAAGCCGAGTACAATAGTCGATTTGACTGGAAGGACCAAGTTCATCGAAAGGTAAGTGTGTTTAATGCTATGCAATCTTAAAATGCATGCGAATTAAAGGTTTTTAAGCATTAGGCAATCAATAATTTTTTAAATGGAGTGTTCTTTTTTTGCATAATGGAAAAAGCAAAACTGAGAATACTTGCGGCGGGTGACATCCACGGTGACACAGCGCAGGCAAAAAAGCTTGCAGAGCAGGCAGAAAAAGAGAACATAGACTTGGTCGTGCTTTGTGGCGATTTGACTTATGCAGAGCAGTCTACCGCAGGAATCATCGGGCCATTTGTGCAGAAAAAGAAAAAAGTAATCCTGATTCCCGGAAACCACGAAACTGTTGCAACCGCCGACTTTCTTGCGGAGCTTTACGGCGCGACAAATCTTCACGGCTACTCGATAAAATACAAGGGAGTGGGCCTGTTTGGATGCGGCGGGGCAAATATCGGCTTGTTTCAGCTGGGAGAGGATGAAATTTTTGACTTAATAAAAAAAGGGTACGACCGGATAAAGGACTCGAAGAAAAAAATACTTGTAACGCACGTTCACCCGTCAGGCTCGTTGATGGAGAAATTTACAAGCATTTTTCCCGGAAGCGACGGGGTGAAAAAGGCAATAGACACGTTCAAGCCCGACTTCTTGCTTTGCTCCCACGTCCACGAAGCGGAGGGAATCGAGGAGAAAATCGGAAGCACAAAAGTTATAAATGTCGGGAAAAAAGGAAAAATTATAGAATTGTAAAATTTAAATTTCTTTGAATAATTTACTCAATATGGAAACAGGCATTATAGGAACAGGAGATATGGGGAAAGTATATGCAAAAGAATTTGCCAGAGTTGGATACAAAGTAAACTGTTGTGATTTGCCTGAACATCGGGACCAACTCGAAAAAGACGTGGAATGAACGGATGTTAAAATTTTAGATGATGGAATTGCTTGAAGAATCCATACTAACAGCACTGAATGATAAAAGTATAAGAAGAGATGATTTGGAATTTCATTCAGCAGTCCGTGAATGGTCAACCATTATTGGCAACGGAGACACAAATGGGTATAATAAATTATTCGATGAAACCAAAGCGTTTTTTTCTGACAGGCTAAAAGATGGCAAAACAAAAAATGACGAATTAATAAGAAGATTAAGTTAAAATTCTAATACAATTCAACAGAAGGCCTTTTTTTCCCTCTTGAAGGCTTTTCATCCTCTTCCTCGATTTTCTTCATCTTGGAAATTTCATCATCGGTGAAAAGCTCTGCAAACAAGTCCTCTGTCGACTCTTCCTTTTTTTCTTCCTGAGCTTCCTCCCTGACTATTGCTGTTGGCTCGGAAACTTGGATGGAATTTGTCTGAATCTGGGCGGAATCGCCAAAAATGCTGGCAATCGGGCTTTCTGTCTGCTCTGCCGAAAAGTTGGTATCGACAGACTCCCCCATCAGGCTGTGAAGGAGATTGATCGCCTTTTTAATGTCCTCGTGAGAGTCTTCTTTTGTATCAATTTCTATCCGCATGTGCAATTTTCTGGATTTGCTTGCTTAAAAACTTTTTGTTTTTCACAAAAAAAGAAAATCAGAAAGCGGGAAAATTACTTGTACATCTCATCCCTTTGCTGTGCATCATCGAGCTTTTGCCTTTTGGCATAAGTCATGCCTATAACCACAATAATTACGCATATAATCACCACAAGCCCTATAATAACAGAGAACAGTTTTTTGTTGAATCCATGGCCTATTGATTCAGGGTTTATGATGGGAAGCTGCAGCCCCTTGAGCTGGCTTTGCTCTTGCTGGCCGGATTGATTTACGCCTTCAATATTTTTTATTTCGTAGCTGTTTTGCACTGCCATATTCCTGCTTTCCTGTGAAAACACGACTTTGTTTTGGGAGCTTTGGTTTAAGTCAAGGATCAAAGACACGTTAAGATGCCCGGATGCTTCGAGTACTTTGTAATCCATTGCAAAAACGACATCTATGTTTTTTGAATCCTGCGGAATTGCAAACTTGTTGTTTATCATGAGGAACTCCTCATTTGGCGCAATCCTCACTGCCGAATTGTCTGCCTGCTGTCCATTCGCGGTCAGCTTTCCATGGGCCTGTGTCATGTCACTTGATCTGCTTGGATTTTTCACGCGGACTGCAATGCTGAAATTTTTCCCGGGTATGAGATTTCCATAGTCAATTCCGAAAATTAATTTAGGCTCCGGCCGCCTTGCATCCACCACTATGGTTTTTTCAATGTAATCTTCCGAATTCCCTGTTTTGTACTTTATTTTGATGCTTGCATACGCCTGCCCTTCCTTTTCCTTCTTCAAGATAAGCCAATAGCTTTTGTCCGAATTAGGGCCAAGGATTTCTTTGATATTTATCAGGTTTGCATCTGTGTTGAGATTAGAGACGTTGCTTAGGACAACAAGATCCCTGTGCAAATCAATAGAGCCTTCAATCTCCATTTGGTCTTGGCCGCTGTTGGCAAGGGAAATATTAAGATAAAAAGGAAAGCCCGGTTCGATGTACTTTTCCGCATCCGCACTAATCTTCAGGATCCTTTCGGAAACCATTACAGTTGCGTTGTCTGTTTTTTTGCTGTCCATGGAAAATGAGTTGAAGTAAGACAAATCTCCAGTCAGCGAGAAATTCCCGCTTTCGGTTGGAATAATTTTGGCTGTGCATGTTCTTGACGAGGCGCTTTTTATAGTCCCATACCACAATAATTTGGCTCCATTAACATCACAGTCGGATGTTTTTACATAAAATGGGGACAAATCCTGCATATAAGTCACATTTGTTGCGTCAAAATTATTCGTATTTTTTATTTCAATCTTGAATTCCGCTTCCTGCCCTGGGGCAAGCGCATTTGGAGTTACTGTTGTTTTGGTGTCGAGGCTGTTTTTTGTCTTTGATACGGACGCGGTCACCTCATAGTAAGGAAATCTCTCAGTTGCGTTTTTGTACTGCACGTCGTAAATGCACGCGGAATAAAGCTTTTCAACCGCGCAGTTTTTGTTCCTGACTATCATGTAGTTATCGCCAACCTGCACAAAGACCTTGTCGCTGTTTCTTTCGTAGGAGAAAATAATCAATGTCCCGTCTTTTTCGTACTGCGTTTCTGTCTTTATTGTACCGTTGAAGAGTGTTTGAGCGTGCGCTAGCGGGAACAGAAGAAAAATTAAAATTGCCAAAACATGCTTTTTCATTTTATTCGAACATTTTCTGCCAGTTCATGTATATATTATTTATGACTTCTATAACGCTCATCTGCTTAATTTCCGCAATCTTGCTGTAGCTTTCGGTTACGTAAGCGGGCTCGTTCATCCGCTCCCTGTACGGGCTCAGGTATGGGCTGTCAGTTTCGCAAAAAAGCCGCGAAATAGAAACGTTTTTTGCAATTTCCTGGAACTGCTGGCTCCTGACAACTATCGTGGGAACTGTCAGGTACCATCCATTGTCGTCTATCCTCTTGACAAGCGATTTTTTCCCTGAAAAGCAGTGCATCACCACTTTCTTTATCTTAAAGCTTTCAAGGATTTCAATGCATTTCTGCTCGGCTTTTCTTGAGTGAACCACAATCGGTTTGTCTAACTCCTTCGCAAGCTTTATCATTTTTTCAAAATCCCCGATTTGCTCCCTGTCCTCGCCGTTTACAAAGTCAAGCCCGACTTCGCCGATTGCGGCAATCTCGTTTTTGCTTTTTCTT
Source organism: uncultured Methanosarcinales archaeon (assembly GCA_964528545.1). GTDB lineage: Archaea > Nanobdellota > Nanobdellia > Woesearchaeales > GW2011-AR4. The sequence continues at coordinate 713 of CAZGTJ010000027.1, read as the reverse complement.
ATGAAATTAATTTCCTCAATGGCATCAAACTCCTCAGCCTTTAGAGGGTATTCTCCGGACTCGGTTTCTTTTCTTAATGCGCTTCTTGGATAAATCCCCATTGCACACTTTATTATCGGATATTTTCTCGAAAGCTCAAGGCAAGTTCTGTTTGTCTTAGGGCCTATACCATTTGTTATTATGTGCTTCAATCCCGCCTTCGATGCCCTGTGCACTATTTCGTCTATTTTTCCAATGAGCATCGGGTGGTCAAGATGAGAATGAATATCAATAATAAGGCCCATGGCAATTTCCTGTTGAAGTGTATTTATAAATTTATATATCGAAAAGCCATATAAATGCGGCTAAGAGTGCATTATTAATGCCTGAAAAATTCCAAAACATTAAAAACAACGGGCTATTTTTATGTCTAAATGAAACCGGTAAAGCACGTTAAGATTAACGGCAAATTAACAGTAAACCAGCTTGTCAGGTCAATGGAAGCGACTGGAGTTCTTGCAGCAGGGAGGCTTGGAAAATCAATAAGCATAATTGAGGCGATGATTAGGGATAAAGACTGCAGGGTATTTCTTGGATTGGCAGGTCCCCTGGTTCCCGGAGGGATGCGGGAAATAATCATCGATATCATCGAGAACAAATGGGTCGATGTTGTTGTCACAACCGGAGCTACATTGACCCATGACTTGGGAGAAGCGCTTGGGTACAGGCATTAT
>CAZGTJ010000026.1:0-9237 GCA_964528545.1 uncultured Methanosarcinales archaeon | reverse complement strand
CTATGCAAAGATGCTTGGAATTCCTCGAGTTTATGTCAAATTCAAAGTTGCTGTCCCTGCAAGGGAAGCAGATATTGTAACAAAAGTTGTAGAATCAAACCAAAGAAAGCTAAAAGTTGATGCTGTTGTTCTTGGGGGGACAGGCCTTCAGGAAACACAATTAAGAAGCATCCAGCACGCATTAAGCCAATTAAAAGTAGAGGCATTTGCAGCCCACTCAGGAGAGGAGCATGATTTGATTGTCGAGCAGATGCTAAGCAAGGGCTATGAAATCATGATTACGCAGATCGCATCAGACGGCCTGAAAGACTGGCTTGGAAAGACCCTGACAAAGGAGAATTTCATGCAATTAAGGAAGGATTCGGTCAAATACGGATTTCACATCGGGTTTGAAGGCGGATATGCGGATACCTTGGTCATTGATTGCCCGCTTTTCACCAAAAGAATGGTTGTTGAGGATATGTCTTTAGTTTTTGAGGACAAATATTGCGGGCACGTTGTTATAAACAAGTACAAGCTTGAGAGCAAGGCAGGCAAAATTGCTGAAAAGAAAAAGGGAATTTTTGCCAAGCTCATTAAGTAATTCTTTGATTTTTAAAAAGAGCCTATCGAAGCCACTTGTTCTTGAAAATATTTCCCATTGAAGGCTTTCCTGCTCCTTTTGCAAGAAACACGAGCAGTGCCGCAATCAAAAGAAGGACAAACTCGTATCCGCCCTTTGATGCAGAAAATCCATTCTTTAAGTGAACAGCAAAAAGAGCAACTGACATGTTGACTATCAGCAAAGCCGTGCTCAATTTTGTCAGCATTCCAGCAATTAGGAACAATCCACCGAAGAATTCTACGGCTCCAACTACAATTGCCATGATATTTGACGATGGAATGCCGACCGATGCAAAAAACTGCGCAGTCCCGGGCAGCCCTCCAGCCACAAACAGCTTCTGGTAGCCATGATAAAAAAATATTATTCCAACGACAACTCTAAGCGCAATCAAGCTCCAATCATTCTTGGCCATTCACATCACCAACGTTGCAAATATCAGCGCCGAGGCAGCGGTTGAAACAAGGCAATAATAGCACCATTTTCTTAGCATAAACGCCTGCACCCCTGTGAGATATGCCGAAAAGAGCACCGATAAGCCGCTGATCCCGACTATCGGATAATAAAACATGGCTTCTTTAAAAAGGTTTTCGTTGAAAAATAAAGCAATTGCGTAAGATAGCATAAAGAGATAATAAATCATTCCTGGAATGGAGTTGTCAATGCCAAAAAGTGAGCCGTACTTGCTTCTGACAACCTCGTTGCAGCTTGCCCCCGGCAGGCAGACCATTGGATTGCCAGTCTTCTTCGAATAATAAATATAAAGCGAGACAAGAAGCCCAACCAGCGACAATACAACAAGGTGCAGCGGATTCATTTTAGCCAATCTTAGTCATTTATTTTTAATTATTTGTTATCAAATTTTCTACAAGGAATCAATATTAATTTTTCGGTTTTGAAGCTAAACCGCACTTTAAAAAGATAAGTTTATATTTAGGTAATTCATGTTTTATACCAAGAAAATCGAAAATGACATTTCATCAACATCTCCCACTAGTTTTGGCTCTGCTTGCGCTCTCCGCTTTTTCAGCACTGGCGGAAGCCGCGCTTCTTTCAGTTAGCAGGTTCAAGGTCCGGCACTGGGTGGAGAAAAACAGGTTTGGCGCAGTTTATGCGCAAAGGCTAAAAGACGACCCTGCTGCGCTGCTTTCAACTTTGCTGATCACAAATAACCTTGTCAATACCGCCCTCGCTGCCATAATCACTTCCATCTCGCTCAAGATATTCCAGAGCGAGGCAATTGCAATAGCGACAGGAATCGCAACTTTCCTCATACTTGTTTTTGGCGACATAATCCCGAAGTCGTTTGGGGCAAACAATGCCGATCTTATTGCGCCTCTTGTTGCAGCGCCGATCTGGTATCTGAGCTTTGCATTTTATCCGGTGGTTTATCTTCTCGAGCTTCTGCTTCAGGCGCTAAACAGGCTCGTTGGAGCAAAGAAACTGCCTATGGTAACAAGGGAAGAGATGAGGACGATAGTAAAAGCCAGCGAGGAAGAAGGTTCGATTAAAGAAATCGAGAAAAAAATGATGCAACGCATTTTCGATTTTGAGACCACAACCGTAAGCGACGTGATGACTCCAAAAAGGCTGATGGTTCCGGTAAGCGCGTCAATGACGATCAAGGAAGTGCTTCAATTGCCGACAGAAAAGATGTATTCAAGGTTTCCTGTTTATGAAAAAAGCAAGGACAATATTGTCGGGATTCTTTACCTCAAGGACACGCTAGAATACGTAAATGAGGGGAAGATCGACACTCCCGTCTCACAGATAATGCGAAAGCCGTTTTTTGTGTTCAAGACAAAAAAAATGGACTCGATGCTGAAGCTCTTCCAGGGCAGAAAGCAGCACATGGCAGTTGTCATTGATGAGCGCGGCAATATTGTAGGGCTGGTTACGATAGAAAATATACTCGAGGAAATTGTCGGAGAGATTATCGATGAAAGTGACAAGATCAACCCGAGCATCCTGCAGATTTCCAAAAACGAGTGGCTCGCAAAGGGATCTACAGAAATTGACGAGATAAACTCAAGAACGGGAGTAGGAATCAAATCAGGAGATTTTGTTGACCTTGACAATTTTGTCATAAGCACCCTTGGAAGAGAGCCAAGGCAGGGCGAAGAGATAAATTACAAAACATACAGGATTATAATGGAGGAGGTCCAGGGGAAAAAAGTCTTAAGGGCGAGAATTCTTAGAATTTAGCCTGAATCAATATCCCTGCAGAACTATACGTCGAAAACTTTAAATAGGCTCTCTTTAAAGATATAAATAACTGGCCTTTGTGGCGCCTTGTGGGGTTTAAATGGCTGACAACAGCGTGTTTATAGGAAACAAGCCTTTTATGAATTATGTTACGGGAGTCGTGATGCAGTTCACGACAAAAAATGCAGACGACGTTGTCATCAAGGCAAGAGGCAAGTTCATAAGCAGGGCAGTTGATGTCGCCGAGGTCGCATCCAAGAGGTTTATGGAAAACAAAATCGGGGTAACCGGCATAAGGATTGATTCCGAGGGCTTCAAGAACGATGAAGGCAGGGACGTGAGGGTATCCACAATTGAAATAACACTGAGCCGGAACCGGCAGGAATAATCTCTTTGTTTAAAATCTGATAACAAATAATTAAGAATCATGCTCATTGGGCCCGTGCTGTAACGGATAGCAGACTCGGCTTCGGTGAAAACTTTTCAAGGATACCGGGTAGTGGGGGTTCGAACCAGCTTAAAACTGTCGAAAGTCCCTCCGGGCTCATAATAGCCAAATGACAAGAAAAGAATTTGTCTTGTATGCTGCCTTGGCAATAATCGCATTTACGCTCGGCAGATTGTATTCGGCTTATTTTTCCCAGATTCGATGACGTGCGTTCTGCGGCGCTTGCGGCCGTGATTATTGTCAAAACATTTTTTATATAAAAAGATTTCAAAATCCCAAAATTTAAATAATGCCCGTCATATTTTACTTTTTATGGAGCACCCAATCGTCGAAAAAATAATGAAAGACGGGATTAATTCAGTTAATATATCTATGCTGGATGACGCATCAAGAAAAAGAATACTGACTGACGCTGGAGAAAAACTCTACAAGCAGGGCAAATTCAGGGAAGCTATAGAGATAATATCAAAAAACAGCGACACTCAAAGGCTCCAAAGCATGGGGGATTCATTTTTGCAGGAAGGGAAAACCGAGCTTGCAGCACTTTGCTTTATCCCAACAAAAGACAAGCAAAGATTAAATGAGGTTGCAGTGTTTTTGATAAAGTCCAAGAACTACAAAATGGCATCGGATGTTTACAGGGCCGCTGACAACGAGCAGATGGCATCCTTTATAAGAGAGAACTTCAATGGCTAATTTGGCAGTGCAAAAAAAATGGGGATTTGGATTCGGAACGCTTTTCAGCCTGATAGTTGTATATTTCATTTATTTGTACTCGGCTGACAAGGGCTGGACAATACTCGCGTTTGTTTCAAAGTGGTACTTGTATATAGTTGGTGGGCTGTTTGTTTTGTCAATTGGAATTGTTCTGCTGGTTGTGTTATTCACTCTTTTAATGGTTTTGCTTACATTCTTTAAGATAAGGTCTTCTAAAGGGAAAGCAAGAAAAAGGCAGGGGGTAATTGATGCGGATTACGAGATAAGAGAGTGATTTCTTTTGAAAGGCAAGCAATTTATTAAGTAGTTTCTATTTTCACTTTTGCATGGAAAAAGTTCCTTTAAAAATTTGGTTCTTCAGCAAGTTTTATAAACCGCGCCTTTTTATTCGGCGCAATATAACCAAAATTTTGAGGAAGAAGAATATGTCAATCACAATCGATTTGAAGGGAAAAAAAGCAATTGTCTTTGGAATAGCAAATGACAAAAGCATTGCATGGCACATAGCAAAAAGGCTGAATGACGCAGGCTGCCAGATTGCAGCAGGCTATCAGGAGCGCGCAAAAAATTTTGTCCTGCCTCTAATGAAGGAGCTCAAAAACCCGATCAGCGGCGTTTGCGATGTTGTTGACGACGCATCGATAGAATCATTCTTCACGAAAGTAAAGCAGGAATTTGGGGAAATCGATTACTTGATACATAGCATTGCATTTGCAAAAAGGGAGCATTTGCAGGGCAAGTACATGGACATTGACAGGAGAGGATTCCAGGTTGCGCACGAGGTCAGCGCATGGTCGTTGGCGGAATTTGCAAAAAGGGCCGCGCCCATGATGAGAAACAAGGGCTCGATCATTGCAATGACTTATCTTGGAGGCCCAAGAGCGGTTCCAGGATATAATGTAATGGGCGTTGCAAAGGCAGCGCTCGAATCAAGCGTAAGATATCTCGCTTGCGACTTGGGGGAAAAACAAATAAGGGTAAATGCAATTTCAGCAGGGCCAATAGCAACGCTCGCGGCATCAGGGATTGCAAATCTCGCTGACATGCTTTTAAATTATGTTGCAAAAGCGCCATTGAAGAGGAACATAACTGCAGATGAAGTTGCAGATTGTGCATTGTTTCTGTGCAGCGATTTGTCTACGGGAATTACGGGGCAGGTAATCTACGTTGATGCAGGCTACAGCTCGGTAGGAACTTGACAACAAAAAAGTTAAGAAAGCATGGGAGTTAAAATGGGGAATGGGGAATTGGTCATAGTTTTTAGGCCTAAAAATTTAGCGGCTTATTATGCTCATAATCAACCGGAGATGAAATTTCTTGATAATGTAAAAAGCCAATACGGGGGAAAATATTTCCCCAGGCAGTGGACATTGTTTCCTATTCTAGGCCAATCTCCAAAAAAGGAAGGATGGGTCAAATATGCGGGAGTATTATATACGCGCGAGAGGGATGACCTGCTTAATCCGCTGACCAAATTAGGCGGAGAAACTGTTGTCGAAGGATTTTGCAATATGAAGGATATTGGAGCAGTTGTCGAGGCGAGATGGTTTGATGGAAAGGCAATTGTAAATGAGCCTTCCCCTGTGCAATACAGGGATTTTCTTGAGGTTGGCCTTTTAACAAAATTTGAGGATTTTGGTTTAAAGAGGCCAGGAGCGGTGATGAGGTTTATATTCGATTTGGATAGTGAATCTTACGAAAAGCATGCAAAGCCTTATCTTGCAGAAAAGGGCTTTGACAGGATCCAAGTCAAAGAGGTAAAATAAATCATGTCTTTTGCCACGGATAAATTAAATGGAGCTGCAGAAACATCAAATTGGACCAAGGCCCAAAAGAAAACTAATCAGGCCGTATACGAGGGAAAACTTATTTTCTAATATTTCCGGTTTGGAAAATATGCTTGTTCTGGACCTCGGATGCGGACCACATAGAAATTTTAGTTCTGCTTATTTGGCTCACGTTTACAAAAAGCTTGCAACAGGCGAGTGCGAATATGCCAGCCACTCCAGCCTGCACAAAAGAGTGATATCCGCAGATATAGACTATGATTCCCTTTTGGTTTTAGGGGCACTAAGCGAAGCAGTACAGGCGGACGCGGTTAATCTGCCATTTTCCGATAGCTCTCTGGACATAGTCACTTCAGGATGGCTTTTGAACACGCTTGATAAGCATGCACAGCTTGACAAAGCGCTTGACGAGATAAATCGGGTGCTGAAAATTGGCGGGTACTTTATTGGCGACGTGCCATTAAACCCAATTAAATCAAAAATGCGCAATTTTAAGAATGCAGAGCAAATATCAGACATTCCGCAATACTTTGACCAAATTATGAAATACAGGGACTCGATAAGCAGGAGAAAATTTAAAATCAACGATATTGGAATCGGGTTTAACTCCGAGCAGTTTTTTAATTGCCTTGCTTTTTATTTTGAAGCCCAAAAATTCTGATTAAGTACATCAATAAACTTTATAAACTCATATTCTTCCTTGTTTCTTATGGATGCAAACTACCACGAGAGGGAGTCAAAGGCAGTCGACGCAATAAAAAAGGCAATCCCTTCATCTTTAAAATCAAGCATGCTTGCACAAAGCAAGGGAATGTTTGCAGAGCTCTTTGAGAACGACGAAGTTTTTCCGAATCATTACATTGCAACTTCAATTGACGGGGTTGGAACAAAAATAATCTTGGCAGAGGCGCTGAAAAAATTTGACACAATCGGCATTGATTGTGTTGCAATGAACGCAAACGATTTGGCGACTTTGGGTGCAGTGAGCCCGTTTTTGTTTATGGACTATCTTGCCTGCGAGTCGAAAATACAGGAAGAGAAAATAAGCGGGGAAATAATAAGGGGAATGGTAAAAGGTCTTGAGCAGTGCAATGCGTCTTCGATTTTAAAAAACTCGATAAGGATAAATTTTGGAAAGGGCGAGACAGCTTCTGTTGATGAGCTGATAAGCTCTGCAAACGAGTACGGGTTTGACGTTGCAGGGTGCATGGTTGGCTTCATTGAAAAAGAAAAGGCGAAGAAGCAAAAAATTTCTGCCGGAGACAAAATAATTGCGCTGAAAAGCTCAGGACCCCATTCAAACGGCTATACCGACTTGAGGCTTAACTTGTTGAAAGGGGATTTTGAAACAAGGCCGCAGTTTAGGAAAAGGTACAGGGGAAAATTTTCGCTCGATGGCAAGTTTGACGGCTCAACAATCGGAAGGATTCTTCTTGAGCCCACAAAACTATACATAGAATCCATGGCAAGAATCTCAAAAAACTTTGGCGTTGTCGGAATAAATAATACAGGGTATGGATTGAAGAATCTCAACAGGGTAAATGAAAAAATTGAGTTTAGAATCAACAACCCGCTAAAGCCGCAGGCAATTTTTGATTTGATGCAAAAAGAATCCGGATTTAATGACGAGAAAATGTACAAGACATTCAATATGGGGATGGGATTTTTTGTCATTTGCAGAAAGGAAAATGCAGATGACATTCTTCAAATTGCAAAAGGCGCAGAGATTGTCGGCGAAGTTAGAAAATCAAATAAAACCATTGCAGTCCTTGAGAAAGGCGGCAAGAAATTGATTTTTGAAGGGTATTAGCCGGCTCTTGCCTTCCTTGGGCTTTTTGGCTGCTAACGAGCCTTGCAAATGGGAGTATCTATTGATAGCAAAGGGCCGTTCTTGCAAGATTTCGTGTCTCAACCGCCATTGCCTTGAGATTTTCAATTATCTTCGAGACAGCTACAATATCCACATTTTTATCGCCGCACTTGCCAAGATATCTTTCGAGAAATATATCGCACATTTGCGTTCTCTCCTTTGTGGAAATCTCTACATTAAACAAAATTTCCTTATCCTTGCTGTAGAACGACTTCATTACCTCATTGTACGCTTCTGCCATCGACGTGTGTATCGAGTCAAGCTCTGCAAGAGTTTTCCTATCAAGGTGCGCACTTATAAGGAACCTTGAAATTCTTTTTTGCCTGTCTGCTATTTTCTCGAGCCTCATGATCATCAGGCTGTCGCTGTGCAGCTCCCATGAGTCTGTTTCAAAAAGCTTTGCAATTCTCGGGTTTTTCATCGCATTTTTTATGACTCTGTACGATAGGAAATAAATCCTGTTTATATCGCTGTCCCTGTGATGGATGCTTTCCGACAAGTCCTGCCCGCGGTAACATAGGACGACATCGTCTATCATTGCTTTTGTTATGACGTCCATCCTCCTTATTATGTTCTTGATTGAAATCTCGCTTGTGCTTATCAGATTTTTCGCGACTATTTTTGTTGATGTCTGCTCCATTATTTCCATACCCGAGAGGTTTCTCAGGATGTCTTTTATCTTTCTTGCATCATTACTCTTTTCAAAAATTATCGTTATCGAATCGTAGCAGTTAAGGTAAGAAGTGACAATTTCCGTGCTTAGCCTTTCAAGGTCTTTTCCTTTTGCGTCAATCTCAATTTCTTTTGCATCGGGCTTTTGCTCACTGGCATTTGGGCTTAGGACAAGCTCTACTCCATTGTCATTGAGAGCAACCAAGTCCCCCTTTTTCAGCTTGTTTTTCTCGATCCATTTCTTTGGCATGGATACTATATAAGAACCCTTTCCAAAGCTTACTATTTTTCTTAAGTCTATCTTGCCCACCCTTGATTTTTTATGAATCCCGCTAAATATAAATCTTATTGTGCTTGAATGTAGATATTAAAAGATATATATTACATATAGTATTTAAATTTCCATATAGTATATATATGTTATATAGATTAATTATTTAAATACAAACAACAAGTATGGGATTGGATTACGTGGTTTAAAAGGTGAGAAGCATGCGAAATGTATGTATTCATTGCGGAAATAAAATATACAAAAGCGCACGTAGCGACCCGTATATGTGCAGGGATTGCGATAGAATAGTAACTGACTATGGGCTTGAGGAGCGCTTCTGGTATTTGGATAGGTGGAATGAATGAAGCTCCACCAGCAGTTTGACCTTAATACAAGAATAAGGCCGGATTTGGCAAAGTCCGCTGGAGAGGTTGCAACGCTTGTTGAAAGGCTTGTCAAGAGCCTTGTTGACAAGGGATACATGGTCATAAAATCTTCAGCCAGCCATATGGGAGTGCCCCAAAACATTACAGTAATTAAGGATATAACGGGCTCGGTAACTCAATTTACCATAGAGACAGAAAAAGATTTCCAAAAGGCCTCGAGAACGCTTGGTATTGAGAAGCTATTTAGCTAAGCATGTCCGGGAATTTTTTGCATCATAAT
>CAZGTJ010000025.1:8745-9264 GCA_964528545.1 uncultured Methanosarcinales archaeon | reverse complement strand
CGGAGGCTGAATAATCCTGTCCCTTTCCTGATTCGGCAAGAAAATGATATATAAAATTATGAGCCCAGCTATTATCGCAACCAGCATGGCAGCATTCATCTGCGCTTTTTTCATTAAAACACCTTTTTTGGAAGACTGCATTAACTACACTTGTGTAAAAACTTTAACATAAACCTATTTAAAGCTTGCGGAATTTTGGTACAGTTAATGAAATTGCTTCATTCCAACCTCAAAAAAGGAGAAATAAAAGTCCAGACACAAAACCTGGATGACTTATGGTACCTGAGCACCCTAATTGAGCCAAAAGACATGGTGCAGGGAAAAACCTTCAGAAAGATTAAAGCGGGGCCAGAGGCGTCCGATTCAACAAAAAAACCAGTTTTTCTTAAAATTGAAGTTGAAAAAGCCGATTTTAGCAAGTATTCTAATGTTTTAAGGGTATTCGGCATTATAAGGGAGGCTCCTGAGGACATTCCTTTGGGGGAACACCATACCTTTAATGTTGACGAGAACACCGTA
>CAZGTJ010000025.1:1495-8735 GCA_964528545.1 uncultured Methanosarcinales archaeon | reverse complement strand
TAATTACCAGCTTGGCAAGCTAAAAGAAGCGTGCGCAGAGCAGAAATCCTCGATTTTAATTGTAGTTCATGACAGGGAAGAAGCTTATTTTGCGCTCTTTAAGAAATACGGCTACGAGATTCTATCTCACATCCAAGGAGAAGTCCAGAAAAAAAGAGAAGAAAACATAAAAAAAGAGAATTTTTATTCGCTAATAATCAAGAATATGGAGGAGTATACTGAAAGATATGGGATAAATCAAATCATCCTTGCATCGCCATCTTTTTGGAAAGAAGATTTAATGAAGGAGCTTAAAGATGAAAAGCTAAAGGAAAAAATAATCTTTGCAACAGTCTCGTCAGCTACCGAAAATGGAATTCAGGAAGTATTGAAAAGACCTGAGGCAAAAGAGGCGTTAAAGCAGGAGAGAACTGCAAAAGAAACAATAAAGGTTGAGGAATTGTTTGTTGAGATTTCAAAAAATAATCTTGGAGTTTACGGAATTAAGGAGGTTGAAAATGCAGCAGGGATGGGGGCTGTAAAAGAACTCTTGATTACGGATTCTTTAATCCAAAAATCAAGGGCAGAAAATTTTTACAATCAAATTGACAAAATAATGAAAACTATCGATAAAACCAAAGGAAAAGTAGAAATAATCAGTTCTGAGCATGAAGCCGGCAAAAGATTAGATGGACTAGGGGGGGTGGCTGCAATTTTGAGATTTAAGATGAATTATTAGTAAGCTTTAAAAACAAGCTTCATATCAGATTTACAAAAAAGAGGTAAGATGGAAGAATCTTATATCACATCCATTCTGAAAGAGAACCGGATTTTTTATCCTTCTGATGAATTCAAGAGAAATTCAAGAATCAAAGGCATTGACGAATTTGACAGGCTTTATCAGGAATCAATCAAAAACCCCGTCGCTTTCTGGGAGTCCAAGGCAAACGAGCTTGAATGGTCTAAGAGATGGGATAATGTCCTTAGAAACGACGATGGATTTTTCAAGTGGTTTGAAGGCGGATTTTTGAATGTTTCTTACAACTGCATTGATAGGCACATTAAGGCAGGCAAGGGAAATAAAGTTGCATTCATCTGGGAAGCTGAAAACGGCGAATCAAAAGTTTATACATACAACCAACTTTTAAGGGAAGTTTGCAAATTCTCTAATATATTGAAGCGAAAGGGAATAATCAAAGGAGATGTTGTACAAATTTACCTTCCGATGATTCCAGAGCTTCCGATTGCAATGCTCGCATGCGCAAGAATAGGCGCAATTCATTCAGTTGTTTTTGCAGGATTTTCATCAGATGCGTTAAAAGACAGAATACAAGATTCAGCGGCCAAGCTGCTGATTACTGCAGACGGATCTTACAGGAACGGGAAAGTATTCCCGCTAAAGGAAAATGCAGACATAGCATTAAAGGATTGCCCATCTGTAAAGACGGTTATTTTGGTTAGGAGGACTGGAAGCCATATGAATTTTCTGGATAACAGGGATTTCTGGCTGCATGAGCTGATGAAAGAAGACAATGTAGACACATATTGCCCCACAGAGAGCATGCACTCTGAAGATTCGTTGTTTATTCTTTATACAAGCGGAACAACTGGAAAGCCAAAAGGGATATTGCACACGCAAGCCGGATACCTTCTTTATACAAATCAGACTTTCAAATATATTTTTGATATAAGAGAAAATGACGTTTATTTTTGTACTGCAGATATAGGCTGGATTACTGGACATTCCTATATTGTTTACGGGCCTCTGTCGAATGCAGCAACAACCGTCTTATTTGAAGGCTCTCCAACTTTTCCGAATCCAGACAGATTTTGGAGAATAATTGAAAAACACCAGGTTTCAATTTTCTACACTGCCCCAACTGCCATAAGAGCATTGGAAAAAGAGGGAGACTATTGGCCCAATAACTGCAATTTGTCAAGCTTAAGATTGCTTGGTGGCAGACCGAAACAGGAGGATTTATGATAACTCCGTTTCCTGGGGCAACTCCACTAAAGCCAGGCTCTGCGACAAAGCCGTTCTTTGGGATAGTGGCAGATGTGCTAAGGGAGGATGGAACAAGAGCAGGAGTAAATGAAGGAGGATATTTGATAATTAAATTTCCATGGCCCGGCATGCTAAGAACAGTCTGGAACAACCCCGGCAGATACAAGCATACTTATTTTGAAAAATTCGGATTTTATTTGACAGGAGACACGGCAAAAATTGATGAAGATGGGTATTTCTGGATTATGGGCAGAAGCGATGATGTTATTAAGGTAGCGGGCCATAGAATTGGAAGCGCGGAAGTTGAAAGCTCTCTTGTAAGCCACCCTGCCGTTGCAGAGGCTGCTGTCGCTCCGATGCCGCACGAGATTAAAGGACAGGCGATTTATGCATTTGTCATATTAAAAAAAGGATTCGAAAAAAGCGATAAGCTAGGAGAAGAGCTTAAGAATCATGTAGGGCAGCACGTAGGCCCTATCGCAAAACCTGACAAATTGCAGTTTGCAGATGATTTGCCAAAGACAAGAAGCGGCAAGATAATGAGAAGAATTCTAAAGGCAATTGCAGAGGGCTCAACAGATTATGGGAACATTACAACGCTTCTTGACCCAACTATTGTCGATACGCTTGCAAGAAATCGGGTTTGATTATTTTCCACCTTATTCGGCATTATTTTCCAAAAACTTTAAATATAACTGCACTCTTTATTGTAATAACTTAACAGTTATGAAAGAATGTTATCATTTTCAAATGAAATCACCACTAACTGATGAAAAATAGTAACATATTAATATTAGTAACTTTTTATCCCCTTTTAATAACAAAAAGGGGGTGTGTTTAGATGATAGTCAAAGAAGAATTTTTGGGAAGACTGAGAAGGTTTTTTAATTTGAACCTTTACGAAGTGAAAATCTGGACAGCTTTGCTAAGCAGAGGAGTTTCCACGGCCGGCGAGCTTTCCGACATAGCGAACGTTCCAAGAAGCAGGAGCTATGATGTTCTCGAATCGCTTGAGAAAAAGGGGTTTGTTATCATGAAGCTTGGAAAGCCGATAAAGTACATTGCAGTTCCTCCAAGAGAAGTTGTTGAAAGAGTCAAGAAAAACGTCGAGCAGGGAGCAAAAGAGGAAATAAAAAAATTAAGTGATGTAAAGAATACAGATATCATTGATGAGCTCTCAACCCTGCACAACCAAGGGGTAGAATTAGTTGAGCCCGCAGACTTGTCAGGCTCGTTAAGGGGGAGGCACAATTTATACAACCATTTGGAGTTGACAATAAGAAACGCCGAAGAAAGCGTTACTTTGATGACGACTTCTCAGGGCTTTATAAGAAAAATCGAAGGCTTCAAGCCAACTTTTGAAAAGCTGAAGAAGAGGGGAGTCAAGATAAGAATTGCGGCTCCAATAACAAAAGATGCGCAGCTGGCATTAAAAGATGTACAAGGGCTTGCCGAGGTCAGGCACACCGAGACGAAGGCAAGATTTGTGATTATAGACGGGAAGGAGATAATCTTCATGGTGCTTGATGACAATGAAGTTCACCCGACATATGACGTTGGAATTTGGGTAAACACGCCTTTTTTCGCAAGCGCTCTTGAGAACTTGTTTGACCTTGCATGGAAGAACATGAAGCCCGCAATGGAAGTTGTCAAGAGATAATTTCTTTATTTTTCTTTTAGTTTTAATTATTTTATGGGATGCAGATGGTCAGGCTAAATGAACTTAGAAAGAAAATTGATATGATTGATAAGCAAGTAGTTTCTCTTTTATTGCAAAGATTTAAAATTGCAAAGCAAATATCGTTATACAAGAAGAAAGTTAGAATTTCTGTTAAAGATTCGAAGAGGGAATCGCAAATCTTAAAAAACGTGTTAAGGTTCTCTAAAAATAATGAATTTGTTATTAAAATGTTTAGAAGCATCATCAACTATTCGAGAAAAATCCAAAAATGACCATGGAACAAATGATTTTGGAATTAAAGCAAAAAGCAAAGGAGCTGAGAAAGCAGATTATTGAGGTTGTCTACAAGGCGCAGTCAGGCCATCCTGGAGGCTCTTTGAGCGAGATTGATATGCTTGTCGGCCTTTATCACTACAAACTAAAGGTCAATCCTCAAAACCCCAACTGGGAAAACAGGGACAGATTTGTTCTAAGCAAAGGCCATGCAAGCCCCGGACTGTATGCAGTTTTGGCTGACAAGGGGTATTTTGCTAAATCAGAGCTTGATGGGTTTAGAAAAACAGGAAGAATGCTTCAAGGGCATCCTGAGTTAAACACGCCAGGGATAGATTTTGCCGGCGGCTCACTTGGGCAAGGAATTTGCTTTGCCCTAGGAATTGCGTTAGCAGGAAAACTGGACAAGAAGGATTATAAGGTTTATTGCATGATTGGGGATGGAGAAGCGCAGGAAGGAAGTGTTTGGGAAGCTTCGATGGCAGCAGCATTTTACAAGCTTGACAATTTCATAACCATTCTTGACAAAAATCAGGTGCAAGAGACAGGAAAAATAAAGGATATAATGGACTTGGGAGATGCGGCAGCCAAATGGAAATCGTTTGGATGGAATACAATTGAAATCAACGGGCATGACATGGATGAAATAATCAGCGCTTTGGACAAGGCCTCAAAATTGCAAAACAAAAAGCCGACAATTATAATTTCAAACACAATCAAGGGAAAAGGGGTTTCTTTTATGGAATTGAATCACAAGTTCCACGGCAAAGCCCCGAATGAAGAGGAATATAAAAAAGCAGTTGAAGAAATAGATAAGATTGATGTTAAAAAATTCAAATAAAATGGAACAACAAAAAATTGCAACAAGAGAAGGGTATGGAAAAGCCTTGGCAGAGCTTGGGAAGCTAAATCCAAGGGTTGTTGTGGTCGATGCTGATTTGGGGGATTCGACAAAAGCAGAGCACTTTGGAAAATTATTTCCCGACAGGTATTTTACAATGGGAATTGCAGAGCAGAACATGATTGGAGCTGCCGCAGGGCTTGCGGCGTCTGGCAAGATTGTATATGCAAGCACATTTGCAATTTTTTCCGAGAGAGCTTTTGAATTCACAAGAAATATTGTTTCAAGAAATAAAATCAATGTCAAATTGGCGGGAAGTCATGCCGGAATCACTACGGGAGAAGATGGAAAAAGTGCCCAGGCAATTGAGGACATTGCAATCTATCGGGCGCTTCCCAACATGGTCGTTTTGCAGCCTTCTGACGCGCTTGAAGCAGAAAAAATGGTTTTTGCTTTGGCAGATTATTACGGGCCTTCTTATATGAGGCTGCACAGGACAGCATTCCCGATAATTCATGACACGGACTATAAATGGGAAATGGGCAAAGGAGAGATTCTAAGGGAAGGCAAAGACGCAGTCATATTTGCAAGCGGTACAATGGTTCACGAATCATTGGAGGCTTGTAAAATTTTAAAAAACGAAGGAATTGACGTTTATGTTGTAAACATCCACACAATCAAGCCGATTGACTCGAAACTAATAATTGACTTGGCAAGAAAGACGAACTGCGTGATAACTGCAGAGGACCACAGCATCATAGGGGGATTAGGAAGCGCCATTGCAGAAGTTCTAATTGAGAATTATCCGTGCCTAATGAAAAGGATTGGACTGCAGGACAAATACGCCGAATCAGGAAGGCCGTCTGAGTTATACAAAAAATATGGCCTTGACGCAGAATCGATTGCCGAAGAAGTAGTGAAATTTGTAAGCAAGAAGAAATGAAAATGGAAAGCTGGGTTTTTTATGGAATTATTGCAGCGATTTGTTTTGGTGTTAACACTGTAATTTTTAAAATTGCCATGCAGAAGGGGAATCTGAATCCCGCTTACTCAAGTTTGATTTTTGGAATCGGAACAATACTTGTATTCTTAACATATTATTTTACAAAACCGGCATTGCAATTTGAATGGAAATCTACCTCTCTTACAGTTATTGCAGGAGTAATCTGGGCTGTAGGGTTCTTGGCAATCGCAATCGCGCTAGCGAACAAAGGGAACGTTTCCCAACTCGCACCGATATATAATACAAACACCATAGTTGCGGTAATTCTTGGAATTATATTATTGAAGGAAATCCCAAACGCCTCTCAGATGGCGAGAATAATTGTCGGGGCATTGATGATAGTGGGAGGAGCCGTTTTGGTTAGCGTTTAGAAAACCTTAAAAATACAATAACAAAACATAGAGTAAAATGCAAATTTTTATTGACTCTGCAATAATGGATGAAATCCGAAAGGCAGCGAATACAGGGTTATGCGACGGAGTCACAACCAACCCCTCCTTGGCAGCAAAAGCCAATAGGAATTACAACGAAGTCCTTAAAGAAATATGCTCAATTGTAAAAGGCTCGGTTAGCGCGGAAACTGTTGCTATGGATGCTGAAAGCATGGTAAAAGAAGGGCAGGCGTTTGCAAAGATTGCAAAAAACATCATCATTAAAGTTCCCCTTACCGTTGAAGGGTTAAAAGCGTGCCAAAAGCTGACAAAATTAGGAATCAAGGTTAATGTCACATTGTGCTTTTCAGCAAATCAAGCGCTTTTAGCTGCAAAATCAGGCGCATTTATAGTAAGCCCATTTGTTGGCAGGCTTGATGATATTGGAGAGGTTGGAATGAACTTAATCAAGGATATAAAGCAGATTTACACCAATTATAATTTTACAACGCAAATTCTTGTTGCATCTGTCAGGAACCCGATTCATGTACTTGAAGCAACAAAAATAGGAGCAGACATCGCAACGATGCCTTACAATGTGTTTGAACAACTGTTTAAGCATACTTTAACTGACGTCGGTATTAAGAAATTCCTGGAAGACTGGGAGAAAGTTCCGAAGAAGAGATAATATTAAATAGAAGTTCTGCCAAATCTGGATGATGGGCTTACTAGAAGACAAGAATACTAAAAAATTCTTGATAGGTTTAATTGTTTTAATCATTGTAATTAAAACCATAACAATAATAGTTAATGAAATCTTTCTTTATAAGGGTGTCAAAACTGATCCAGCACTTGTTGGAATAAAGAGTTTTGTGGTTATAGGCATTTCTTTGATTATGCCATTAGTTTACATTTTAGCATTAATAATCTCACTAAAATTTATAATGAAGAATAAGAGAAACGGTTACCTGCTGATTGGACTGCTTCCACTAGGTTTCATATTTAATTCCTTCGATGCATCTTTCAGATATGGTATTGGGATAGATATGCTTGCTTGGCTCGAAATAATTATTTATCTTATTACAAG
>CAZGTJ010000025.1:0-1485 GCA_964528545.1 uncultured Methanosarcinales archaeon | reverse complement strand
CTTATAAATTTAAAAAAGTTTGGGGGTTAAATAATAGTCTATATAATTATTTATCTTATTACAAGCTTTTTGTCATTTGCTTATTATTTTAAATTTAATAAGCTTACATTAACTTCAGAAACAAAGCCACCGACAATTTAAATAAATAGAAGCTTTGATCCGCGATATACACTAAGTGATTGGGTTTCAATTACCGTCTTGTTAGTTCAAACAAATCTTTTTACACAGTTTTCTTTAACTTTACATTTCCTCAAGAACGTTCTTCCTACTATAATTTACTTTGTTTTTTTTAAGCACTTCCTCAAAATCCAGAGAATGCTCAATTGGAATTTTCACAACTCCTCTCGCAAGCCTTTTTCCGCCTAATGAATCTATAACACCTTTCTGATTCCTGCCTACAAGTATATAATTAAATTTTACTTTTTGTGTGTGAGTTAACCCTCTTAAATCGTACCAGAAAATTGTGCAAGAATTAAATCCTAAAGTCCGGCAGAATTTCATGTTTTTTGCTATACTGTACCCTTCAAGCAAAATACCGGTCCTTGCCAAAAATTCTGGAGAAAATAAGTCTTTCAGCAGAGCTTGCTTCATGTCTATACTTAAGTCGAATCTCGGCTTTAGATTGTTCCTTATTTCTTGGATTAAATCCAGTCTTTCCCTAAGGGCCCCTCTCAAAAAAATAACTAAGATGTCTATATCCCCGGGGGATAGCTTGCCTTTGACTAGAGAGCCAAATACCACAATATCGAAGACGTTTTCTTTTATATCATTTTTCAAGCATTTTTTTAATTTTTCCAGTGTCATCTTTAAGAAGTTTAGCAGACTCTTTATCCATCTTCTTTGTGTAGGAATCCTGGTAAAACGGAAAATCTCTGTCAAGAATTTTATAGAGTTCGTGGTATTTTCCTCCTATAGTTCTAAATCTATCAGAATGTGATGACGGTATTTTACCCTCCATCTTTAACAGAAATAAGTCGCAAAGAGCAACAATAGCTTTGAAGAATAAAGTAGTGGCACTATTGTATTTCTTCTCATTAAAGGCTTTTAGACCTAAATCAAAGTACTCATCAAAATTCTCCCTCAGTATTTTTTCTCTCTCATCCATGTTATATGATATAACAAATAGGACATATTTATATCTTTTGGTTGTATAAGACAACATTATATGATACAACACAACAAGATTTTTAGTCCTTTTCAGTTGTATTATACAACGTAGCATATTAAATAAGCTTAAATGAATGACACAGCTCAACATAAAAGATGCAAAATCCCACGTTTCTGCCTACGACTGCAGGGTGAAGGAGCTAGAAGACGCAGGGATTAAGAAATTCCTGGAAGACTGGGAGAAAGTTCCGAAGAAGAGATAAATCCTCTAACAAATTTCTATTTAGTTATTATATTCCTTTCTTCGCAACATAATAATTAAAAATTCCGGTATATATATATGACATATCAAATTAAATAAAAAATGAGAAAAACTGC
>CAZGTJ010000024.1:0-9579 GCA_964528545.1 uncultured Methanosarcinales archaeon | reverse complement strand
ACTTGCTTTCAAGCTTTTCATCTGCGCCTTCGCTTTTGCCAACAACGATTCTATGATTCCTTTTTCCAAGATATTTTGTGCAATTCCAAGCGCTTTTGCATCATTGTTTGCTTTTCCAATCAAATGCCGTATTGTCTGCTTTGTCGGGTATGCGGAATTCATTGCGAGATTGAAAGCCCATCTTGAGGCATTTGCAAGCCTGCCCATGTATTCCTCGTCTTTATTGCAACTTTCCCATTTTCAACTCCTGACTTGATGCCTGCCATTGCAAGTTCCCCTATAATCGGGCCCGGAGCAAAAGGCGTTGCGCCTTTCGGAACAATTATGTCCCTTAGAGCAGTCTGTCCTGCCTTTGCCGGAGCCGGTGATTTTGATTTTCGAAGTGTTCTGCTCAACTTGAACGGGTTTTCATTTGTGAAAATCAAGGCCGGCATTCCTCCAAGATGCGCTTCAAGTTGCTCAAGGCCGCTTTTATTTGCCTTTGCATGCTCGATTGCAAGCTTGATTAGCCTTCTTTTTGTCATGGTGATATAGAACTTGCCCCTTAGCTGCGCTCTCATTGTCTGCAACTGCGGAGCTGGCAAATTTTCCATGTTGACAACTCCGATAATCGGGCTGTCTCCCATAAGCTTGACTAAGCTGGCAACAACATCTTTCTTGTACTGCGCAACGTGTGCCTGAATTTGCTCTGCCATTTTTACTTGGCCTCTTTCACTACTTCAAGCGTCTCGCCAATTCTGACCGGTTTTCCCATGGTCAATTTGACATACACGTCTTTGACGTTGTGATTTTCATTGGGTAATGAGTGCAATAATGCGCCATAAACAGTCATTGCGTTGTCTGCAATCTGCTCTGTGCCCATGCTTTCCGTTCCAACTGGAACTTGAATCAAGGGGGCGTTTCTAACTTTTGCCCTTACTGTTCTTTGGAATTTATCGTATAATGGCTTCAAGTTCACATTTGGAGCTACAACCGCACCTGACTTTGGATTTGGCATCTTTCCTCTTGGTCCAAACACCCTGCCAAAAGTTGTGGCAACTCGCGGCATTATGTTCGCCTGCGCAATGAAGAAATCATACTGGTTTGCGATTTTTTTGATGTCTTTTTTTTCTCTGAACTTGTCAAAGTTATCGGACATTATCACATGGTCAACAACATTCTTTGCCTGCTCTGCAAGTTCAGCGCCCACCAAGGCGCAGACTTTGATTTTTTTCCCTCTTGGATGGGGAAGCGTAATAAAGGTGTCAACTTGATGCTCTTGCTTTTTGATGTCAAGACCCTTTAAGTTTATAATCAAGTCTACTGTCTGGTTGAAGTTTCTCTTGTAAGAAGTTTCCTTTGCCTGCTCTAATGCTGAAATAAATTCTTCTTTGTTCATTTAATGCCCTCCTACCGAAGTAGTCAAGTTAACGGGTACAGACGATTGGAATATTTATGGCTTTAAAAAGGTTGCTATTTCAGGGCTTTGCAAAAAATCTCCTTATAATTCACTTATCTTCCTGACAACATTCCAATTTCTTGTTGTTGCAGAAACCTTTAGTTTCTTTTCGACCAGATTGTTAGAGAAAGGGTTTTTGGCATTCTTGCTGAGCGATACAAAAGCCTCGCGATTCCTTATTTGAAAAAAGTTAACTTCTTTTATTGTAAAATCTTTTGGGACATTCTTTGGTTCATCTGAGAGAAACATAACATATAGTTTGGCGTCGGCATCTTTTATTTTCTTGAAAGGCTTGTATTGGATTATCCCTTTGAGTCCATCAATTGTCCTAATCATGACTTTGATTTCAAACCCAAAGGATTTCTTTAATCTCTCCTCAATCTTCTTAACGTCAGCTTTCAAAGCTTCAAAAACAACATTCCCGCTTTGGATGAATGTTTTTACATTTTTAAAGCCAAGAGAAGAAAATGCATTGCTTAAGTCCTGCATTTTTATTATCTTATGGCCGCCGATATTTACTCCGCGCAGAAATGCGGCATACTTGCTTGATTTTTTCATCAGGAATTAAAAGCAATGGTTCATTTAAGTTTTTATCTGTAAAACTACTGCTTAAAGTTAACCAGAATAGTATTGAAATTACTTCTTCTCTTTTTGATATGCCTTTGCCTGTCTAATTCGTTCTTCCCTGCACTTGTTGCAGCAGTTCCAACCGTACTTGAGTACGTCATATTTGCCGCACCTGATGCACCTTGTCTTGAATTTTGGTTTTGCCTGCATTATAACCAAGATATAGGCCTAGTTTAATAATGTTTAGTTGGAAAACCGCTAATTCATTGAATGCAGCGCAATCCCGTTTCCTTCAGAATCAATAATCCGGGGTTGCATTTAAACAAATCAAGACCTCTTTGTCGCCCGGATGATAAAATTCGGGATTGTGAATCGAGGAGCCGCCAGCTCCTTCTTTCATGTCAGCAGGGAAAAAGGCCATCATTAATCCTCAATCGTTTCTTGGCAATGCGCTGTTTTCAATGCTTGTTTGCACATAATGTAAAGCCAGCGCGAAAAAAAGCTTTCGCCAGACTTTGAAAACAGTAGATTTTCAAAACTTTTATAAACTCAAAAATACCTTCTTCGAAAGGGGTGTGTTAATGCAGCAACAAAAGCAGGTAGGCGAAAATGTGCTTTTAGAGAAGAAATTGCCTAAAAAACCAAGTCATTCAAACGGTTTCAAAAATGGCCACAAGCTTAACGGAATTAAGAATGGAAGCTCCAGCGGAAAGCTAAGCGGGCATTCCAATGGAAAAAAGCCAATTCAAACCATTCTTGACAGTATAAATTCCCCGAAAGACTTAAAGCAGCTAAGCAGACAGCAGCTGACTCAATTGTCAGATGAAATCAAAAACCGGATTCTTGAAGTTGTATCGAAAAACGGAGGGCATCTTGGAGGACCTCTTGGGGTAATCGAGCTTACTTTGGCCCTTCATTATATTTTTGACGCGCCGACAGACAAGATTGTTCTTGACACCGGCCACCAGTCATACCCCCATAAGCTCGTTACAGGAAGAAACAAGGATTTCCACACGCTAAGGCAGTATAATGGCATCTGCGGCTTTTGCAACATTTTTGAATCCGAGTATGACGCATTTGGAGCCGGCCACGCAAGCACTTCGATATCAGCTGCCCTTGGAATGGCCAAGGCGAGAGACTACAAAAAAGAAGATCATAAAGTAATTGCAGTCATAGGCGATGGCGCAATAACAGCAGGCCTTGCGTTTGAGGGCCTGAACAATGCAGGCGCGTCAAAATCGGATATAATCATAATTTTGAATGACAATAGAATGTCTATTTCCCCGAATGTAGGGGCAATCTCAAATTACCTTAGCAAGATAGTTCTCAAGCAAGGCTACTTTAAGCTAAGAATGGGCACTAAAAATCTTCTTGCAAAAGCCGGGGTCAAAGAGCAGGAACTGATGAAAATATTCTGGGCTCAGGAAAGATTAAGGACATTGGGAAATAATGAAGGCGTTTTCTTTGAAAGCCTTGGCTTCCAGTATTATGGGCCAATCGACGGCCACAGCTTTGAAGAGCTGATCCCCGCACTGCAAAACATAAAAAACCTAAAAGGACCTGTTTTGCTCCACGTCAAGACAGAAAAGGGAAGAGGATATGAATTTGCTGAATCAGATGCCGATAAATTCCACGGGATGAGCCCCTTTGACATCTCAAACGGAAAAAAGCACCCGTCATCATCGGCAAAAATAACATACACAGAAGCATTTGCAAATTCATTAATAAAAATTGCAGAAAAGGACGAAAAAATTGTTGCGATTTCAGCTGCAATGAAATCCGGAACAGGGCTAAGCAAATTTGAAAGGCGCTTTCCGGAAAGGACAATTGACGTAGGCATTGCGGAGCAGCATGCGGTGACGTTTGCAGCAGGCCTTGCAATTTCGGGAATGAGGCCGGTTTGCGCAATTTATTCAACATTCATGCAAAGGGCATATGACATGATAATCCACGACGTTGCATTGCAAAATCTGCCGGTTATTTTTGCTCTTGACAGGGCTGGGCTTGTAGGGGATGACGGACCAACCCATAATGGGCCATTCGATATTGCTTACCTAAGAAATATCCCAAACATGACGGTAATGATTCCGAAAGACGAGAATGAATTGCAGCATATGCTCTATACCGCAACAAATATCAATGGTCCTTCAAGCATAAGGTATCCAAGAGGAAATGGGATTGGAATCGAAACAGACACCGAGATGAAAAGGCTTGAGATTGGAAAAGCAGAAATTATCAAAGAAGGTAACGACTTGCTCATCATCGGGGTTGGCCCAATTCTGTATGATGCAATTTCTGCCTGCAATGAGCTGAACGTTAATGCAGCAATTATAAATGCAAGGTTTGCAAAGCCGCTTGATGAAAAACTGATTTTGGATTATGCAAGCAAATTTAAAAAAATAATCACGCTTGAGGAAGGGACAATCAACGGCGGCCTTGGCTCTGCGATTACCGAGCTATTGAACGACAACGGCCTTAAAGCAGATGTAAAAAGAATAGGAATTCCAGACAAGTTCATAGAGCACGGCAAGCCGGATATCCAGAAAAAATTGGCAGGAATTGACAAGGAGAGCATAAAGAAGGCAATTTTGGAAATTTTAAGTAAATAAATTTGCAGCGAGGCGGTAAGAAGCAAATTAATGGTAAAATCTGAATGCCGAGCTGCCTATTTAATGTGAGCGAAGCGAACAGATTTTTCAAAATAAAACGATAAGTAAATATACTCTCGGAACAATAAAATACAAAAATGATGAGCAAATGCAAAAAATCTTTTTTAATTGGTGTAATCATTTCAATTTTGATATTCTTTTTTGGGTTTTATATTTATGATCAATCTAATTGTACCGGTCTTTATGGAGGTGCTCCAGCAGATTTATGCCCATTGGGATGGGTTGAGTATACGCCTTATCTAATAATATTACCTATAGTGACTGCTATCTTGGGTCGTTTACAGGATATTGGAGTTATCAGAGGATCTTTTTCTAAAACATTAGAGCATACAGATAAGGAGGAAAATCAAAAACATGAAGGAGAATTTTTGATTGATTTCAAAAAGAGAAAATTAACATGGAAAAAATGATTCAAAACAACATGGTGAGAAGAAAATCCAGGAAAATAAAGGTAGGCAAGCTCTTTATAGGGGGCAACGCTCCGATTCCAATCCAGTCAATGACGACAACAGACACGACTGATGCCAAGGCAACAATCGGGCAGATTCACGGCCTTGAGGATGTTGGCTGCGACATTGCAAGGGTTTCTGCGCCGACGATGGAGGCAGCAAAAGCCCTAAAAGAGATAAAAGAAAACATAAGCATCCCTTTGGTTGTTGACATTCATTTTGACTATAGAATTGCATTGGAAGCAGTGAAGTATGTTGATAAAGTCAGAATAAACCCGGGCAACATCGGGAATCCTGACAAAGTGCAGATGGTTGTCAATGCGTGCAAGGATTATAATGTCCCGATAAGAATTGGCGTGAATCTCGGCTCTCTTGAAAGGGACTTATTCGAGAAACATGGATACTCCCACGAGGCGATGGTCGAGAGCGCAATGCGGCATATCAAGATGCTAGAGAGCTTGGACTTTTATGATATGATTGTTTCTTTAAAGGCAAGCGACGTTCCAAGAATGGTCAAAGCGTACAGGCTGTTTGCTGCACAGACTGATTATCCTCTGCATTTGGGGGTTACGGAAGCTGGCTCAAAAATCCCCGGAGCAGTAAAGTCCGCCATGGGAATGGGAATCCTGCTGTCAGAAGGGATAGGCGACACCATCAGGGTTTCTTTGTCAGACGATCCAAGGGAAGAAGTTAAGATTGGCAGGCACATCCTGAAATCATTAGGGTTGCGGAATGACGGCGTGCAAGTAACATCATGCCCGACATGCGCAAGGACGAATATGGATGTGATTAAGCTTGTGGAGCAGCTTGAGAATGCGACAGAGAAGATAAAAAAGCCGATACACGTTGCTGTGATGGGCTGCGCTGTGAACGGTCCAGGAGAATCAAAAAAAGCAGACATTGGAATTGTTGGAGCGCCTGGAAACCATTTGCTTTACAAGGAAGGCAAGATTGTAAAAAGGATAAATGACAACGAGATTATGGAAGTTCTTTTGAAAGAGATTGATGAAATTGCTAATAGAAGTTAAAAAGAGGTTTAGGGCTCTTAGACCAGAGAAGATTAGCCAGTAATTTTGTTAATTTCACTGATTATTTTCTTACCTTTGTTTGTTATTGAATAAATTCTTGATAGTTTTGCCTTTGGCGTCACACAAAGTACAAGATTCTTTCTTTGAAGTATTGCCAAAGCCCTGCTCGTTGTTGATTGATGTGTCTGAATTTCCTTAGCAAGCAAAGAAGGAGTTTTGTTGCCTTTTGACAAGATTTGAAGAATTTTAACTCTCACCTCCCCAGACATTACAAAACTAATTAGCTCTTGCATAGCAAGAACTTAGCTTGGTAATTTATATTGAAATTTAGCTTTAACATAGCTTTAATGTAGCAATATTTTTATATATGGGTTATATCCTGAACATTGTATGGGGCTTAGAACCTATTATTTATCGGTAATTGCTTTATTGTTTGTTCTTGGTTGTAATCAAATTCAGATGAATGAAAAAAAAGATGAGATTTCTTTGAATACTTCAACTTGGGAATACTTTGAAAGCAAAGGTCCATATTTAATGTGGCGAATAGATGCTAATGTTTTTGACCCTCTTGATGGATTTCTTATTGAAAAGGGAACTCCTGAACTTACAGAGAGTGAGGTAAGAGACAGATTTACTAGCAATCAGAGTGGTATTGTAAGAATATTTGGAATCGGAGGTGACCACTTAAGTAGGCAAATTGGAGCCAAAACATTACCCCTTAAAGAAAAAGGAATATACAATAAGGTTGTGACTGCCTATGTTCTTATACTAACTGATAACAATGCTGAACTTATTAAATTCGATACGTATATTCCAGAAATTGATGAATACGGATTTGTAGACATAAAATACGTTGATGATAGTTGGTGTTATGTATTCACTAATGTTTTTGAGTATGGCGAGAATAAACCGAAATGCGTCGAGTACCTAAATAAAATTAAAAACAAATTTCAGAAAAATGCAAAGGAGTCAATAAAAAGCACAATTATTGAAGAGAACAAATCAGCTCACAAAGAACTAAAAAGTATTATGAAGGAAGAAAATAAACCTAATGGAACAGTTGTAAACAAATCAATTTACAAGGAAAGCAGATGGATTGGTCCTATTGATACTCGTCAGCGTGGTGGTGACAGTATAAAGGGGTCATTTGTTTTTGTAAATAATAATAAAGGAACATATCCTCTGGTTTTACCTCCCGATTGTTATAATATGATAGTAATGTCTGGAGATTTGGATTTTGCTCAAGGACCACATTATGTCAAAATAAATAATGTGATTTTCGTTGAGGATAAAATTACAGAAAAGGGTCAAATTTTCGAACAACAAAAAGAGGTATGTTCTAATGATGGCGCATTCACAATACAAATAGGTAAGCCTTATTCTCAAGAGGAATTAAAAAGATTCGAAATAGGAAATGAACTTGGTAATACAATGATTAATGCCTTATATTTCAAAACCAAAAACGAGAATGAATGGCATATAATTAATTTTGGAGTTGGATAAATTGTTAATCAAAACACAAGTAAGTGAAATAAAATGTACTTGCAATCAATGCGACAAAGTTTGGCATTATCTGCCAGACGAAGAAAAGTCATTAAAGACTCAACAAGTTGGCAACGCTATGGTAGGTGCTGGAATGTGCTGTTCGCCATTAGGCCCATTATATTCTAACAAATCCTTGGATTTAGCAAGGCAGACTGAAAAATTCAAGAAATGTCCAGAGTGCGGCTCTTTGGATATAACCAAAAAGACAATATCTTATGAGAAAAAAGAATAATTTACTGGTTAAGATTTCAATTTTTTTAATTGTAAACTTACATCAAAAAAGAATATCCCCATATCGCAATAAGAAAGGATACAAATGTAGATTTCATCCATCATGTTCCGACTATGGTATTTTGGCCATAAGAAAATATGGTTTCTTTATTGGTTGGTTTAAGACCATATATCGGATATTCAGATGCAACCATAAAAATTTTAATTCGTGTATCGACTATCCTTAAAGATAGCGAATATTTTAGTTTGGACAAACTTCGATATCCTATAAAATATCCTCTAAAAGCACTGGACGGTTCAAAATCAATAGAACTTCATCAAAATCTTTGATACGCACAGCTGCCTTAAGGTTGTGTGACAATTCCGCTTAGTAAGGGGGTAATTTTTTCATCAATCTGCTATCAAGGGATCCAAAGTTGTACGCCCCGTTTACCCCCCTTCCTAAATCCCTATTTCCAGTTGCATTTCCGGCAATGGATATCAATTTTTCATCCAAGACTTTGGGTACATAGGAATCCAACCTTTTTCTAGCTAAAACATATCCTACACCCGCCCCTAACAGGGCACTTAAAGCAGATATAGCGTATTTTGTGTATTTTTCCATATACATAGGACTCCTGTCCCATCTTTAAATCTTTCTATCAAAATCCTTTTAAACACAACTAAATAACTTGTTCTTATAAAAAATGAAAAATATCTCTATTTTAGGCTCCACAGGCTCTATTGGAACCCAAACATTGGAAATAGTTAGGCAATTCCCAAATGAATTCAGAGTAGTGGGATTAACATCAAATAAAAATTCCGATTTATTGCTGAGACAAATAAAGGAATTCAAGCCAAAAGCAGTTGCAATAATGGACAAAAGCAAAGTTGATGATTTGCTGAATTTTTCCTCAGCACAGATTTATTCCGGAATGAACGGATTAAACAAAATAGCAACTTTAGGCGAAGCAGACACGGTTGTCAATGCTTTGGTTGGAAGCGTAGGAATAGAGCCAACTTACAATGCAATAAAATCAAAAAAGAACATTGCGTTGGCGAACAAGGAAACCCTTGTTGCAGCGGGCTCTGTGATTATGGAAGAAACAAAAAATAACAATGTCAAATTGATGCCCATAGATTCAGAGCACTCCGCGATTTTTCAATGTTTAAATGGCGAGAACATTAACGAAGTCAATAAAATTACAATAACATGTTCAGGAGGCCCGTTCAGGAATTGCACACAAGAGCAGATGCAAAACGTGAGAAAAGAAGATGCGTTAAACCACCCCACATGGAAAATGGGCGGCAAAATCACAATCGACAGTGCAACGTGGATGAATAAGGGATTTGAGGTTATCGAAGCCCACTTTCTTTACAATATTCCTTACGAAAAAATTAGAGTCGTGGTTCATCCGCAAAGCATAATCCATTCTCTTGTGGAATTCCAGGACAAAAGCGTTATTGCGCAACTTGGGTTGCCGGATATGAAAATCCCAATCCAGTATGCTTTGTCATACCCAAAAAGATTCCAAGGCAGCTCCGTCTCGCTTGACATTGCAAAAATAACAAACCTTGAGTTCAGAGAGCCGGATTTCGATAGATTCCCTTGCCTGAAATTTGCATACGATGCAGGAAAAATCGGGGGCACTTTGCCGTGCGTTATGAACGCC